>CAYQWD010000234.1:0-1459 GCA_964420955.1 uncultured Paludibacter sp.
TGCTCATTAAGTATTTATATGTCATGGAAGCATCTTTAACCTTAACAAGAACAAAATTGGCATCGGTAGGATAAACTTTTGTAACAACATTTAATTTATTCAATTCTGCCAACAACCACTCACGGTGTTTCAAAATGGAATTTACCCAGCTTTGTACTTGTTCTGTTTTTTCAAGTTCCTCCAAAGTATGTTGTTGGTTTTGAAGACTAACATTGTAAGGATATTTAATGGCGTTAAGAACATCGACAATCTCAGCCGAAGCAAAAACGAATCCTACACGCGTTGCTGCATTAGCCATCGCCTTCGACATAGTTTGCAAAATAACCAAATTGGGATATTCCGATAAAAAAGCTGCATAAGTGCCGCCTCTTGAGAAATCAACATAAGCTTCATCAATTACCACTATTCCACGAAACCACTTCAGTAATTTATGAACTTCTGTCCGATTAAGTGAGTTTCCGGTAGGATTATTGGGTGAACACAGCCAAATGATTTTCGTTTTTGCATTTGCAGCATCAATCATTTTATAAGCCTCCATATCGAAATCATCATTCAACGTGACATTCTTGTAATAAACATTATTAATATCGGCACATACTTTATACATTCCGTAGGTAGGCTCAATAGCTACTACATTATCTTCCCGCGGTTCGCAAAATGCCCTAAACAGTAAATCAATAGCCTCATCGCTTCCATTACCAACAAATATATTTTCGATCGGCACATTTTTTATCTCAGAAATTTTTTTCTTCAAATCCATTTGGAGTGGATCGGGATATCGGTTAAATGGCGAATTGTACGGATTTTCGTTAGCATCCAGAAACGCCGTTGCACTTCCGCTATATTCATAACGGGCACATGAATAGGGTTTCAAGTTGCGAATGTTTTCTCTTAGTAATTCTTTAATGTTCATTTGACTTCAGTTTAATCTGTTGGTTATATTTGGGTTGTCTGTCTGTTTTTTTAAATATATAAAATATTTTTTTATCTTGTTACTTTTCTATAAAGATAATCAGTTTTATTATCCTCTTCATCAATCCTAATTTTAACTGCATTGCTGTGTGCCTGAAGATTTTCATTTTCAGCCATTAAAATAATTGCATTGCTGAGGTTAACTAATCCATCGCGGGTAATTTGCTGAAAAGTAACCTTGCGGATAAAACTATCGAGATTAACACCACTGTATGAGCGTGCATATCCATTGGTTGGAAGTGTATGATTTGTTCCCGATGCATAATCGCCGGCACTTTCGGGAGTATAATGCCCAAGAAAAACAGATCCCGCATTAATTATATTTTCAGCCACTCCATTGCTGTAGTGTGTGGCAATAATAAGATGTTCGGGAGCGTAAAGATTTGCAACTTCAACTGCCTCTTCAAGTGTTCGTACTACGATAATTTTGCTGTTTTCGAGCGATTTTTGTGCAATTTCCGAACGATTTATATTCTTTAACTGAGCC
>CAYQWD010000234.1:1469-4042 GCA_964420955.1 uncultured Paludibacter sp.
TCAAAAACAGTTTCAGCATGTTGTTCGTGTACTGTAACCAGCACTGCCTGACTGTCAGCCCCGTGTTCTGCCTGCGAAAGCATATCAGCAGCAATAAATGATGGTTTGGCGGTTTCGTCTGAAATAATCATTACTTCGGAAGGTCCTGCCGGTAAATCAATAGCTACACCGTGCAGAGAAACAAGTTGCTTTGCAGCTGTTACATATTGATTGCCCGGACCAAAAATTTTATAAACCTGTGGAATTGTTTCGGTTCCGTAAGCCATTGCAGCAATAGCCTGTGCGCCACCCACTTTAAAAATACGGTGAACTCCGGCAATTTTGGCGGCGTAAAGCAGTGCCGGGTGCAGTTTCCCCTCCTTATCGGGTGGCGAGCAAAGTATAATTTCCTTACAATCGGCAATACCGGCAGGAATTGCAAGCATCAATACAGTAGAAAATAATGGAGCTGAACCTCCAGGAATATACAAACCAACTTTTTGGATAGGAATAGCTTTTTGCCAGCAATATACGCCGGGCGAAGTTTGTATTTCGTGCTTTTGTGTTTGCTGTTCTGAATGAAACTTACTGATATTCCGGCGTGCCATTTCTATAGCTTGTTTCAATGGAGGCGAAACTTGATTCTCTGCTTGGGCAATTTCTTCTTTAGTAACTTCGATTTTTGAAATTGATACTCCATCAAACTTTTCGGTAAAAGCACAAACTGCCTTATCTCCATGCAGGCGTATTTCATCGAGTACAGGTTGAACTACACTGAATAGTTTTGTACTATCAAAAACGGGACGTGCTAGTATTTCAGTCCAATTATCTTTTGTTGGATATTTGTAAATTTGCATTAATAAAATTTTAACAAAATTTTAAATTTAAAATTGAACCATAAATTCGGCAACTAATTTACTGTCTGTGCATTTGCCATCAGGCATAAAATAACGTTCATAATTGAAACGTATTTCATTAACAAAAGGTTTAGCCAAACTGAAAGTAACTCCAGCAGTCAATCTTTTCCGTGCTTCATCGGTTTTCAAATTTATTGAACTCGAATTTTGCACCTCATACCGCATATTCTGCAACATATCATCATAACGAATCAGAGGTGAAATTTTTGTAATATTTTTCAATTTCGGTGTATAAATATCGTAATATGCCTGCAATAACAAGCTTTGAGTTTGCGAAAAATCAAGTTGCGTCTCTGAAATGTATGTTTTATGCAAATATTCAGCTTCAAAAGAAAAATTCGAATATTTAAACATAAAACCCGGACTAAAATAGTTCATTCTGACTATTCCAGGGTTAATAGTAAGTAAATTTAACTGTAGTTGAAAACCATTAAATGGAAAAACAACAACTCGTCCGGCATAACTCATTTCGTTTAAATTCAGAGTTTTATCTTGTGTATAAAGGCCTAAGCCATTGTATATTCCTACCGTTAAGTCAACTGGAATATATTTTTGGTTGGTAAAATTAATTGAAACACCCACATCGCGTAAATTTGTTAACTGTTTGCCGATAAACGAACGATTGGCAAACAAATAATTGTGTGGTGAGCGTAAGTTATCCGTGCTGAATGGTACTTTTTGTTGTCCTATTGTAAACGACCACATATTTTCAGGTTTAAATTGAACAAAAGCATCAAGCATTCGTGTTCGTCCTTCATCTGAAAAATCAATTTCGGCTTTATAAAAGGTTATCGGTGTAACTTTGCCTCTTAGGCTAAAACGTGCATTACGCACTTGAAATCTGTGCTGATTCAGTTCAGTAAAATACTCATATTTTCCTCGTATCGTTCCATCTACAGAGGGTTGATAACTTTCAGGATTGGTTTGTGCATGCGCAACAAAAGTTAACATGATTACTGATACTAAAGATACAAATCTCATGGCTTTCATATTTTTTTAAATAATTGAAATTATGTTTTAGTGATTAATTTATCCCAATTTAAATAAAGTTCAAGCATACTATCAGTTACAATATCGGCTCCATTTTCAAAAAGTACATCAACAGGCAACGGACCTGTATTAACTGCAATTGTAAAAAGTCCGGCAGCTTTTGCCGATGCTACGCCCAAAGGTGCATTTTCAATTACCACAACCTGCCAAGGCGCTAAACCGGAGCGATACAAAGCTTTCAGATATGGCTCGGGATGAGGTTTACCCTGCTCAACATCAAAAGCTGTAATCATCCGATTTTTGTGAAAAATTCCCGGAAAAGCAATATGTAATCCATCCAATAATTTTGGCTGTGCCGAACCGGTTACCAGGTAAATCTCCTGATTTTGAGATTTAACCTTTTTGAGCAATTCACTGGCATAAGGCATTGGAACGGTTTGTTCAATTTCCTCAAAGTATTTCGATTTGAGTGAATATATTTTCTTCTTTTCTTCATCGGTAGCATTGCGGCCAAGTACTCTATTGTACACGCCATCAATGGTCGATCCGCCGGTTCTGCCTTCGTTCAGATAAGCTTCGGTTTTTGTGAATGGCATCCCAACCTCATTCAGAGCTTTAACCCATGCTGCAGCGTGAAATGGCATTGAATCAAACAATACTCCATCCATATCAAAAAAAACTGCCTTG
>CAYQWD010000234.1:4053-5212 GCA_964420955.1 uncultured Paludibacter sp.
TATATAATTTCTCCGAAATGTAATTGTTAATTGCTGAAATGATCATTTTAAAAAAAAATTTGCACAAAGATACTTCAAATATGCAGAAAAAAAAATCGGATATATTTTCAGAAATCATGATTAAAATCAATTTTCATCATGTCTTGCACTATATTTTGTGGAAAAAAACAAATATTTTATACTTAATACATGTGGTAAATATTGATTCTTTTGCAGAACGTTAAAAAAATAATAAGTATATTTGCATCCTCAAATTTTCACGGGGTGTGGCGCAGTTGGTAGCGCGCTACGTTCGGGACGTAGAGGTCGCAGGTTCGAGTCTTGTTACCCCGACAAACAAAATCGCACATTCTATTCAATTAGAGTGTGCGGTTTTATTTTTTAGCAACAGCAGTAATCCGTCCTATTAAATTAATATTTCAATTTTTTACATTTTCTTTGTTTTTAAGGCATATTTTTTGTATTTTTGTAAAAAATATTCAACTTAAAATTGAGAAGTTCTACGCTCATTAATATTTGGCAAACATAAAGAAAATGCAATGAAAATTCATTTGCTCTTGATAATTTCGATAATTTCGATTTATTTTTCATCGTGTACCCTCGATGGTCATTCAAACCATACTCCGCAAATATTTTTGCTGAGAAATCCTATTTTGCAAAACGGCGACTCACTTAATACATATTACACGGACGAAGGGGGAGTCTACAAAATGGACACTATTCAGGTAGGGGATACAGTTAGATTTCATGTTTATATGGACGGTTATTCAAATAACCTATTGGCTTTTTACATAAAAAATAATACTGATAGCGCAGCAAAAATAATTTTACCGAAAAAGAGTTCAATGGATTCCATCTTTTTAACGACTTCGGACTATGCAGGTGGTAAATTTTTAATGGATGGCAAATCCACAACCCTGTTTTTTCCACTTGGGTTTGTTGCTTTAAAACCCTCGAATACTGCTAAAATACAATTTACTGTGTTTTCCGATGCTAATTTTAAAGATTTATGGGGGTCAAATTCGGCATCAATTACTTTTAAAACTCCAATTAAAGACAGAAAAAGAATTTTTGCAAAATAACATATCATTCATTTAATGAAAGTTTTTCACTACTGTCCGACTAAATATCTGAGATTCTTCGCTACGCTCTGAATGAC
>CAYQWD010000235.1:0-5204 GCA_964420955.1 uncultured Paludibacter sp.
CATTCCGAACATAGTGAGGAATTTAACAAGCTAAAAAAATTAATTCAAACTATTTATTATCGGTCAGTATAATTGATTTTATTTGAGTTTACTACTCAGAAAATCATTAAAATTACATACAACTCAGAGTTTTCGCAGCCAAATTACCATGGGTGTATCAGAATTTACCATTGGTAAATAAATGCCATTACAATTTATGCGTGTGGTTTTATTTATTTGGCGTCCGTTTTTTACATCATAGGTTCTGATTTCGTATTTACCCTTAGGTATTGAAAATGTATTTATCACTTTCTTATCGGTATAAATTATCAATCCTTTTTCAGGATTTTCAATGCAATAATACCCTTCTTTTTGTAAAACTGCAGGATTCATTTGAGCTGCTGCAGTTAGAAAATTTTTATCGTTTACAGGTATCGAAGGACATGAGCCGCCGGCCATAAATACAGCCCAGTTCATTTCAGGATAATTTTGAGCATAATAACTCACCGCTTTTTCAGGAAATAAAGTGCGATATTCTTTTACAGCCTTATAAGCTTCTTTAAAAGTTACTTTACCGGTTTTTTCAAGGCGTGCATGTTGGCGTGGTGCAAGATTTACTCCTCCTTTTGGAGCGTAAAGCGTTCCATCATCTTTGTAATGCCAGTAACGAATATCAATTATATCTACAATTTTTGATCGATTTTCGTCTTCCAGAATTGCATCCTGAACATCTTTTGTGCAACTTAATGCAATCAATGGATTTTTTCCTGTTTCAATTTGCCATTCATGAATTACATCGAGCCAAAACTGCACAAAATGCAATGGACCTGTATATTCTTCGCTAATAAAATGAACTACATTTTCGTAATCGGAAAGTTCATTTAAGCACATACGAATATAATTCCGTAGGAGTGTTTGTCGAACCGGATGATTAACATCATAAAAATCATCGGCAATAAAAATTCTTTTATCGCCCGCGAAATTTACTGGTTCGTTAAAACCTGTGTTATTAATATTGTTGGCAGTTCGCCACGGCGAATCAACCCAATGTGCTCCGGCTTCGAGAATGTTATGCTGAAAGAAATGCTGGTGATACAGTAAAATTCCTTTTTTTCGGGCTTTGCCTGAAAACTCTTTTAGCCGAAGCCAATACCATTTATTTGGTTGGGATAAATCATATTTTGAAAGTCCATCCCATGCTGTGCCTTCACCACTTCGTGTAAAAGGTTGTTCGTAAAATGGCGCCCAAACATCGCCATCGGCGCGGCGAACGCGTTGATGGTCATCACGACGGCGGTCGTACCAAAGTCCGTAATTATGATCGAGTGCAGCAAAATTATTACGTTGCAAGTAACTTACAACAGAATCGATGTAGTCGGTTAAGCCGTTCCCTTCCATTCCGGGTACAAATCGTGTGATATGTGGTCGGGAAGTTACAATATTTCGTGTGCGAAGTTTTCCGTTCCACCATTGAATATCGTGTTTGCCGCCCGTAACAAGTTTATTGTCAGCGATAATTTTTCCGTTTACAATTTTAATTTCGGGCTGATATTCTTTAATCTTTTTAGGGTATGTCTCATCGCTGCTTAATTTTATATGTAAAGAGTTGTTTGAGAATTTCAGTTCTAGCAAATCAATCCAGTTTTCAAGCGTCAGTAGTTTTTTTTGCGATTCTGTTGCCATACGTTCAGCCATTTCAATTGTAGGACTGCTCGATGCATCAGTTGATACAGGCAATAATTTTGCACGTTTACTTACATCAGTTTTTAAACGTTCAGAAAGTTGAGCGTAAAAAAGGCTTCTGGGCTGTACGTGATTGTTCGATTCTGCCCAGTTACCATTTCCGGAATATTGAGCCCAACTTCCGTAAGCGCTGTTAGCAGCATCTGCCGCAGGTGAATAACAGTCGATACGTGCTGCTGTACATTGCCAGAGCATACTGTTGGCAGCGTTCCATCCCGTTCCGTTTTTATCCTGCTCCAGATTTTTCAGCGAAAGATTATTTCCATCAATATTTACAATATCGAAAAGCAAACCCGAAGCCCATGAACCGACAGAACCACTGAAACTTTTAGAAAAATAGGACTGACATTGCACAAACGCATTTGGTCCGGCTGCACAATATCCTGCTGCGAAATCGTGAATACCATATTCGGAATAGCAACGTTGAAAAAGATTTAGTTGCCCCAGTGTGTAAAATACAATTCTTCGTTGACCGCCAATTTCAGAAACAGGCTGATAAGCGCGGCAATCTTCAACAGTGATTTGCATCGCCGAAGCTTGCAGAATTACCGCGCTTCCGGCAAAATGATGGAAATCGACTTGACGAATCCAGCAGTTTTCAGCATTTTCAACAAAAATTCCATTCCAGCAGTGGTCTTCATCTTTCGCGTTTTTTTGATTGAAATCGGAAATCAGCGTCAGATTTTCTATCCCTGATTCGGAAATTCGTTCAGGGTGTGTATAACGAATAACCGTAGCAGTTCCATATTTTGCATCGATGGCTGTGGTAAGTGGGGCATCAAATGTAATAAAATTTCCACTGACAGATACAATTTTTCTATCCCAAACAATATCGGCATCGCCGGGTTTCCAGCCAAGTGCGTTTATACCTCCTCCAAAAATATTGCAGCCAATTGATGCAATCCATTGTGAGGTCGATGGTCGGAAAATTTTTATCCTGTCGGCAGTCCGAAATATATTTCCTTTTGAAACTTCGAATTGCATTGCATTAACAGGCACGTAAGAAGTAATTATTCGGGCAGTATCAGCTAAAACAGCATCTTTTTTTCCACGGATGTAAATTGCCGAACCCCGATCGAAACCTGTTTTTTTCAGGATAGTTTGTTTTTTACCGCTTCCTCTTAAAACTATTCCCGATGAATTTATTACGAGACTTTTATCGAGTTCATAAACTCCCGGAGCAAGAATAACTGCGCCACGTTGCCCTTTTGAGTCGGGTGGGAGCGATGCCACACGATCGATTGCACGTTGAATTGTTGCTGAGGCATTGGTCGTAGTGTGAGGTATGAAAATTACTCCGTTTACAACCGGAATACTGTCAGTCGATTGCCTGTAACCGCAATACGAAAAATCGACAATGCGGTTTCCTTTTTCATCCTGCTCATAGATAATTTTACCTGCCACAACTTTCAGCGGGAAATTATTAGCCGAATGTAATTGCAGTGTTGATAAAATAATCAGTAAAAAAAAGTTTTTTAGTTGGTACATGTTTTTATTTTTAATATCTCAACCATTTCCACATTTCTGCCCAGCTAACTTTTTTGCCATACATTAAAATACCAGTTCGGTAAATTTTGGCAGCAACCCAGGTTGTTCCAATAAATGAAAGTATCAATACGCCAACCGAAAGTGCAATTTGCCATACTGGAACATCAAATGGCAAACGAACCATCATAACGATAGGTGAAGTAAACGGAATGAGCGAACACCAGAACGCAAGTGGCCCGTCCGGATTTTCGGCGCTGAAAATACCCGCGTAAATTGCAAAAATAATGGGCAGCATTATTGGCATAGTAAATTGATTGGTATCGGTTTCGCTATCCACAGCTGAACCTACAGCTGCAAAAAGCGATGCGTACAAAATGTATCCACCCAGAAAATAAATAACGAAAAGTGTTATTAGTTGTGCAAAATCAAGTCCGTTAATAGCTACAAGAATATCCTGAATTTCAGAAGGCATTGCCTGTGCTTGCATACCGGCTTGATTCAATTGTTGAAGTTGATTTACTGTATCGGGCGTAAGAATATTTCCCATTGAAGAATTTACGGCAAACATAATTCCAACAGTAAGCACAACCCAAAGGAAAACCTGCGTTAAACCCACAAGCGCTATACCGATAATTTTTCCCATCATTAGCTCGAAAGGTTTAACTGACGAAACAATCACTTCGACAATGCGATTGGTTTTTTCCTGCACAACACCACTCATAACCTGTGCGCCATAAATTACAATAAACATGTAAATTATGAATGCGGTAATCATTCCGAAAACTACGGCAAGTTCGGCAGATGCTTGTTTTTCTTTTCCATCCTCACCCCATTTAATAGTTTTCAGGTCGATGTTAGTTTTCGACTGTTCTACCATTTCGCGTAAATTCGGAATATTATAGGCAGCCAATTTTTGCTCTTCAATATACCGGTTGAGTTGTCCGGCAATGTAACTTTTGAGTTCCAGGTTGATTTGTTTGTCGGAATATAAAGTTGCAGCAGCAGGCTTTTCAATCAGATTGCCATTGATGTATAACAAAGCAGTAATTTCTTTCGATTTATCAGACTTGTTTTTGTATGCATCAAAATCTTCATCAATGTACTCAAAAACATAACTTTCGTTATTGCTCAAAACGTTTTTATAAAGATTTGTCTGGTCAATTACCACAATTTTTTTAATGGCATCGTCTTTTATGCTTCCCAACCAAACAATAAGACCAACCATTCCCACAATTAACAAAGGAGTAAGAAATGTGAGCAGGATAAATGATTTTTTCATTACCCGCGTGGTATATTCTCTTTTTATGATAAGATTTATTTTTGACATGATTTCTGATGTTTATTTCGGTTGAACAGTTTGGATAAAAATATCATTCATACTTGGCAAAATTTCATCGAACGAAAGGATTTCGGTCTGTTTCATTAAACGCGCCAATAGCGAGTTGTTCGTATCAGTGTCAGTTTTTTTAATAATTACTTCGTGAATGCCATTGCGTATCGTAGTTTCAATCATTTCAAAATCATCTGCAGTTACCGGTTTGCGTGAACGAAGTAAATAATTGTTCGTAGCGTGTGAAGCGCGAATTTCTGCCACGTTTCCCTGAAGTACAATTTTAGCTTTGTCTACCAGCGATATATTTTCACACAAATCCTCAACAGTACTCATATTGTGGGTCGAAAAAATTATTGTGGCGCCTTTATCCTTCAGGGCGAGAATTTCTTTTTTCAGAATATCGGCATTCACAGGGTCGAAACCGCTGAAAGGCTCATCGAAAATCAGCAATTTGGGATTGTGTAATACGGTGGTAATAAATTGTACTTTTTGTGCCATTCCTTTCGATAATTCTTCCACTTTTTTGTCCCACCATGTTTGAATTTCAAACTTCTCGAACCAGTATTTCAATGCTTTCAGGGCATCATTTTTTTTCATGCCTTTGAGTTGAGCCAAATAAAGAGCTTGCTCGCCCACTTTCATTTTTTTGTACAAACCGCGT
>CAYQWD010000236.1:0-5203 GCA_964420955.1 uncultured Paludibacter sp.
TTCTTCCATCAACTTTAACCAATAGGGGTTTGATAAAATGTATCAACCTTACATACTCACTCTCAAACTCGGCGGTTTGCGCATTTAAAAAATCAATGTCGTAAGTTCCATCATTCTGAAAAGGGTTTATTGTGAAATATGAAACTCCCAGTGATGTAAGGTTTTGAAAAAAGTGAGTTCCCTGGCTTGGGTCAATTCGATAATGTGAAAGTCCTGATTCTACAATTAACCTTGCATTGCTAATGTGTGGCCATTTTACAGGAATTCCCAACCATGGATCGCTCGAACCCCAACGACCTGGACCCACGAGTATGTATGGTCTGTTTTCTGCTGACATTTGTCTGTTCAGTTTTTCAATCTCATACATGATCAGTTGATTTTTGGATGCATTGAATGCTTCGGGTTTTACGTAAATTATGTCGTAAATATCATTCGAAATGCCATGTCCCAGTGCATTCCGACATGAAATTACTGTGTCTTTTACAGGAATAATTGCAAGATTTTCATTCAGCATTGCACGACTTTCCACTATTGGACGAATTTGCAACAGGTAAAAAATATGTTCCTTCTTGGGTGAATAATCTATATTAAAAGCAAATTCAATTTCAACCGGACGACCCATTTCTGTTTGAGCTATGCTGAGTGTGGTTTTCATTAACTCGGCTAATGGAATTACATTATGCTTTAAAATGTTTGCAAAAGTAATTAGTTTGCGACCTTCATAAATGCCATCGTTAATACTAAGATTTTGATGATCGAATGTGGATGCCAGATATTTAAGTGTACCATCAGCAATAGCATCGTTCACTCTTATTTTTAAAAGATTGAAACTGTCGTCAGTTTTTGGAACCATGTATTTCTGACTCAAGTCCAATGCGTAAAAATGGTTTTGAGTTTCTTTTAATGCCAGATCAAGCGTGCTTGTTTGCAGAACATTTTCAGGGTAATATGGTGAAAATCTGAGCGAAACACCACCATCAACTATATATTTGCCCAATCCCATTGCTACGTTTACTATTCCTTCTTCCGGTTTTTCAGATCCAATAGGGTAGTAATTCAGCGAACGTGCCACACCTGAAAACGAAGGATAATATCTTGTTCCGTATGTGTTGCCGCAAATTTCCTGTAATACGATGGCCATTTTTTCCTCGTCTATTACGTTTTTAGTCGCCATCATATACGCTTTGCTGTCGCGATAATAAACAGAAGCGTAAACAGCTTTTATAGACTCGGTAAGCATTACCAGCATTTGTGTTTTACTCGACAAATTAAGCGGTACCATATAAGTAGAATATATTCCGGCAAATGGCTGATAATGTGAATCTTCGAGTAAACTTGATGAACGCACTGCAACTGGTGAATTGATTGCATCGGTAAATGTCAGAAGGTCAGCTAAAAGATGTTGCGGTAATCGCGCTTTAAGAAAATGTTTCAAAATTTCCTCATCGTCAACATCAGAAAGGGCGATAGGATACAACTGATTCATCTCCATAAATTCACTGAAGATTTCCGTACATAAAACCACAGTTTTTGGTATCACTACCTTTGTGTTTTTAAAAGACTCAAACACTTCGTTGCTTTTTATCATGGCATCCATAAAAGCAAGTCCACGTCCTTTTCCACCCATCGAACCTTCACCGATACGTGCAAAATTTGAGTAACGGTCAAATCTGTCGCGTTTAAAAACTGCAACTACTCCCTGGTTTTTAATTTTCCGATAGTTTACAATGGCATCAAAAATTATTTCCCGAACTTTTTGCATATCGATATCGGTGTCTTCTGAATCAACATAAATATTTTTCAGAAATTCAGCCAGCGGAAACATGGCTCTTGAATACAACCAACGCGATATATGATTACGCGAAACATAATAAAATAAAGTTTTATCGCTTATTTTAAATATCGATTCCTGTAATGCTTTCAAATTATGAATCTGTGCTTCAATTTGACCGTTGTCAGGATTTTTAAAAATAAAGTCGCCAAAACCGAAGTTATTCGTTATTTGCTCACGGAGTTCGATATTGAAAGTTTTTGACATTTTGCTGATAAACGATGCTCCAACCCTGTCAGCACAATCTTTATTTTCATTTTCGGTTGATTCTACTATCAGCGGGATATATTTGTCATTAATCCTTATATGTTCACACAGATTAATTCCTGCTTCCCTGTTTTTTTTGCCCTGTTGGTTGAAACTTACATCGGTTATTACACCCAGTACATTTTGTTTGAATTTATTATAAATTTCAATCGCTTCTTCATAATTTCGTGCTAGAAGTATTTTAGGTCTGCCTCGCATTCGCAGCATTTGTTCATGGTCGTTTAATGCTTCGGTCATAAATGAGCGCGACTGTTTGAAAACGAATTTATAAAGTTGAGGTATAATCTGAGAGTAAAACCTGATGGAATCTTCAACAAACAAAATTACCTGTACGCCCACCGATGCTACATCTTCAGCCACATTCATTTTATCTTCTATCAGTTTTATAATTGCAAGTAAAATATCGGTGTTGCCAAGCCAACTGAAAACGTAATCAATGGCGCTTAAATCTTCGTTGGCTATACGCTTTGATACAGAATTCGAAAATGGAGTTAAAACTACAATCGGAATGTGAGGAAGATATTCCTTAACTTGTTTTGCCCAATTGAAAGGATTGATACTGTCGCCGCTTGGCATTGATATAATCAAATCAAAATTATGTTCGGTAAGCATAGCTTTTGCTTCTGCTTCATCGGATACTAAGGTAAAACGTGGAGGGAATCGAAGATTTAAAGAAATGTATTCATTAAATATTTTTTCATCAATTCTGCCATCTTCCTCCAGAATAAATGCATCGTACTTACTTGCAAAAAGCAGTACATTGTAAATACGGTGTCGCATCAAATTGGCAAACGATGTGTCTTTAAAATATAGTTTTTTTATATTCGCCGATTTCATTTATAAGTAATTTAATAATTTAGCTTTCAAAAAATAATCTTTACACCAAAAACATATTCTTGTGGCTTTTCAAATAGGAATTATGTGAGTTTTCCGGTAAAAAATCTCCTCAAAAATAGTTCAAAAAATTTGATTTTATTAAATATTTATTGTAAACTTGTACCAAAATACAAATGTAAGTAATTGAGTTATTATTCAGTTGAAATATATCTTCAAATCATTACAATATATGTTAAAATGGTTGCTAAATGTAGCAAAATGATATTTTTAATGTTTATTTTTTATGAAATTGACAAAGCTAAGTAATTACATAAATCTTTAATAATAATTATTATGAACATCGAAAAATTAATTCAGTCGCTCGAAGCGAAACATCCTGGTGAAAATGAGTATTTGCAGGCAGTAAAAGAAGTGCTTGGTACAATAGAGGAAGTTTACAACGAGCATCCTGAGTTTGAAAAAGCAAAAATTGCCGAACGACTTGTTGAACCGGATAGAATATTTACTTTTAAAATTCCATGGGTAGATGATAGGGGCGATGTGCAAGTAAATCTTGGATACAGAGTTCAATTTAACAATGCGATTGGACCTTATAAAGGCGGTTTACGCTTTCACTCATCGGTAAATCTATCCATTCTGAAGTTTCTTGGATTCGAGCAAATATTCAAAAATGCACTCACAACTTTACCGATGGGCGGCGCAAAAGGTGGCTCCGATTTTAATCCGCGAGGAAAATCCGATGCTGAAGTAATGCGCTTCTGTCAGGCATACATGGTTGAATTATGGCGACATATTGGACCCGAAACAGATGTGCCTGCAGGCGATATTGGTGTGGGAAGTCGTGAAATTGGTTATCTGTACGGAATGTACCGTAAACTTGCCCGAGAAAATACTGGCGTCCTTACAGGAAAAAATCTTGAGTTTGGCGGTTCACTCATACGTCCTGAAGCAACCGGTTTCGGCGGTCTTTATTTTGTGAATCAAATGCTCGAAAATGCAGGTATGAGTATAAAGGGTAAAACTATCGGACTATCCGGTTTCGGGAATGTAGCATGGGGAGCTGCCATAAAAGCTACTGAAATGGGAGCGAAAGTTATAACAATATCAGGCCCTGATGGATATATTTACGATGAGCAAGGTATTAAGGGTGAGAAAATCAATTTTATGCTTGAGTTAAGAGCTTCCTGCAATGATGTAGTTGAACCTTATGCCGAAATGTTTGGAGCCAAATTTATACCTTTTAAAAAACCATGGGAAGTGAAAATGGATATTGCACTGCCTTGTGCTACACAAAACGAACTTGATGGCGATGATGCTAAAATGTTAATTAATAATGGAGTTATTTGTGCAGCTGAATTGTCGAATATGGGTTGCACTCCTGAGGCTATTGAGTTATTTATCGAGAATAAAATTATGTACGGACCTGGAAAAGCTGTTAACGCAGGCGGTGTGGCTACATCGGGGCTTGAAATGACTCAAAATGCAATGCACCTTTCATGGGTAGCTTCAGAAGTAGATGCAAAATTGCAACAAATTATGACTGAAATTCATGCACAATGCGTTAAATACGGTAAACAACCTGACGGTTATATAAATTACATGAAAGGCGCCAATATTGCAGGATTTCTTAAAGTAGCGCGAGCAATGGTGCAGCAAGGTGTATTGTAAAGTTTAAATTTTTCTGATTATAAACTTTAGCATCGATATTTGGTGATGGTTTTTTATATTTTTTGAATTTACACTTTGATTTAAAAATCGAAATATTTTGGATTTTTTTATTTTGTAAATTTTGATTACCATTTAATTATTGAGAAAATTCAGTTAATAGCTGGATTTTCTCTTTTTTATTTATTTTTGTACTTTGTATCGAACTAAATTCAAAAAAAAAAATATCCACCCAAAAATGATAGTATATAAATTCGGAGGAGCTTCCGTAAAATCAGCTGTTGGAATCCGTAATATAGTCAGGATAGTAGAAAAGGTTGAGGATAATCTTTTTGTTGTTGTTTCGGCAATGGGAAAAACTACCAATGCAATGGAAGTTGTACTCGACTATTTTATGAAAGCTGATAAAAAAACATCCCTCGAAAAGCTTGCAGAAGTTGAAAATTACCACATAGAAATTGTGAATGAATTATTCTCAGAAAAAACTGTAGGTCTGAAGGTTTTAGAGCCAATTTTCGATGAAATAAAAACGCTGATTAATCATGGGATTGGCGATGATTACGATCGTTGGTATGACAGGCTTGTTTCTTATGGTGAAATAAT
>CAYQWD010000237.1:0-1306 GCA_964420955.1 uncultured Paludibacter sp.
TCCATTATTATCAAGTTTTATTTCCTCAAAAGTGTCCACTGTTGAATAACTGTATCTCCCTGCCTGTTCTTTCAGCCAAATCAGTGAACCGCTTTGATTATATTTCGCAGTTATAATATTATTCCCTCTCCAACCGGAAAGGTAAATATTGCCGTTATTGTCGGTTGTCAACGATCTGAAAATTGACATGTTTTCTGTTTCGGCAGGAATCGTTTTCGTCCACAGTGTGTCGCCGGCAGTGTTGTATTTAATCAGAATCGCTTCCCATTTACTTGTCGTTGCATTGGTAGCGTATCCACAAACATACACTTCTCCCTCGTTCATTACTTTAACATCAAAACCAACTGCCGATTTTTCTGCTGCTTTCTGATACGTTTTATCCCATATTTTAACTCCTGTCGAATCGTAAACAATTGTTCCGATTGAATATTTATTGTACCAATCGGTGTGATAACCTGTAACTGCTATTTTTTGACAGTTAGGATTAAATGAAATTTTCATTGGAGTTGAACCGTAATCGGGGCTTTCAATTTTTGCCCATTTTCGTACAAGTTGACTGTTGGTTTTTATCACAGCATATCCACTGTAGGCAGCAAGCAGAGTTTTACCGCAAAAATAAAAATTACCATCTTTATCATCAGTGCATAAATCTACTGCCTTATCCGATTTGTGGCTTATTCCATCGTACGAATAAGAACTCAGGAGTTTTCCGGAGTTGTTGTATTTCTGCAAAACAATATCATCGGAGTTTGTGGATGAAAATGATGAACCCAGCACTATTATGTCATTGTTTTTATCTGCCACAACCTTCACAATCAGATCCGATCCGTTTGCCTGATTATATTTTTGCGTCCAAAGTGTATCGCCCGAAGCATTGTATTTTACAAGAAAGTAGTTCTCCTTTTCTGTAGAATTTGCAAATGTTGAACCGCCTGCGTAAATAAATCCTGTTGCATCAATAGCTATTGAAGCTCCTTTTGTGTTCGATGTGTATGGATTTAACACCGATGACCATTGTGAATGTATATTCAGGGATATCAGGTAAAAACCGATTGATAAAAAAATGAATTTGGGTTTCATATAAATATGATTTTTACTGTTTTATCAATATTATAATACCATACAAAAATAATGCTTGTTAAGAACGAGTAAATTTACTTTTATTTGCAAATTTACATTTAATTTTCATTTTTAAGCAAAAGATGATGCATTTTTTTGAATAAACAGTACGTTTTTTAAATGTCGAATTTTCATCAGGTTATTTTTTTACTATTTTTTTGACAAATGTTTTATCATCGGCTGTTTT
>CAYQWD010000237.1:1318-5186 GCA_964420955.1 uncultured Paludibacter sp.
GCAGGCAGGTTTTCAGTATTAATTTTCACCGAAAAAGCATTAATATTAATCTCTGACAATAAAGTTTGCCCCAGCAGATCGGAAATAGTACATGATTTTAAAATCTGATTATTGCTTTCAAGAATAATAAAAGTTTCTGCAGGCATTGGAAAAACCGAAAGTTGTGTAGAAATATCGATATTCTCAACTGCAGTAAACTTATTGTTAAATGTCCAGTTTTCAGGAAGTTTATTATTAGAGTTTATATCAATTAATTCAAGAAACCATCCTTTGCCATCGGCTTCGGGAGGCCATGGAAGGTTATCGGCATATTGCACTTCATCAATGATATTTCCCCATGCATCTGCCAAAATCATATTTTCTGATTTGTTGGATAAATTCCGCGTAAATTCACCGAAAGGTTTGAATCCATAATTTGATTCAAATGATTTGGCATTGCTCGCAAGCATCAAACTTTTGTTTGGAGCCAATGTTGAATTTGCAGGGAATTGCCAGGTAAAACCCAATTCACTGAAATAAATTCCCGACAAAATAACCGTAGAATTTCCAGCGTTGGTAATTTCAATAAATTCCAGACTGTCCGATGGAAAATTTAATGTGGCTTTCGGGTGATAATTGATTTTTGAAATTACAAGCGGTGGCACAGCCACATTGGCGCATGACTGATAATTACTTAATCCATTATTCATCCATGTAATTCGAGTCTGAATCCATGTTTTCATATTGCTTATATTTGATGAACGTGTGCTTACGGTTCCCCAGCGAGTTTGTTCCCGAGCTGCAGCTTCAGTCGTTAGCGCTACCAACTGATCAATTCTGGATGCAATTACAGAATAGTTCAATGGTTGGTTTGGTGCGGTAACTTCCTTCCAGCGTTTTGTTAAATAACATTTGAAAGTAGCGTTATTAAACAAATCGTTCCAGAATTTGGCTCCATCGTTTCCTCCATCGTTAAATTGCCAAACATTTGTTTTGCTGCGGTCAAGTCCATACGAAAACAAATCATTTCCATAAGTCAGGTTAAAATCCCAAATCGGTCCAGCTCTTAATTTCCCGTTGCGGTCTTTGTGAAAAAATGTACTTAAATGGTATCCATCGGGATTGGAGCCAAGCTCATTCATTATAAAGAAATCAATAAAACTTGGAATATCAATTTTAGAGGGAAATCCATTGATTATTGAACTGTTTTGAGCAGTTGTTGTGGTTTGTAAATCTGTGAATATGCTTTTTATGAAGTTATTTTGTTGCGTTGTAATTTCAGCCGGTTTTGGCGATTCGTGAATAAAATCTACTGTCCAGCCTCTTGTAGTTGCCATTCGCCATGCTACCGGATCGCCCCCAGTAGTTTTATCGCATTTGGTAACATATCCGCCCGACAAAGTAGGCTGGTTATTGTCTGTAGTGGTCATTTTCAAAATATTTATTCGGCTCTCATCAATTTTTATTTTCTCTGTAAAAATATAAAGCCCTTTGTAATCGTTATTAACTATTACTTCGCAAAAAACACTGCGGGGTGTGTAATTTCCTAACAAACCATACAATTCGTAGGATAAAAAATCGCGAATGAGAGATGGATCAAAAGCAATCGAATTCAGTACCCAGTCGTTTTCACTGGGCATGCCAAGTATGCTTACATTGTTATTTGTAATATTATCATCCCTTAAAGTAGTTATTCCATAAGATTTTTTAGGCAAATCCTGCGATGAAGAACCTCTTTTTTCTATACCAATTCTGCCGTTATAGTTTAAGAAATTCAGATTTGTTCTATCTGTCAAATAATTTCGAGAACCATCGGGTCTGTAAATTATGGTCATATTTCCACCAACTTTTGGCTCATCCGGAATGTCATAAGGTCTTCCAGTAGCAGGATTTAAATCAGTGTCGATAATTACAACAGGTAAATTCGAACTGGTAAATGATTGAGAAAACAAATGAATTTGCAAAATAAACAGGAGCGAAAGAAGAAAATATGTTCTTAAGGACATGATTTGTTTTTATTTTATTTTTATGATGCAAATGTACTCACAAAAATAAAAATTCTAATTAATGAATTATGTGAAAGTACACATATTTAGTCAATTTCGCCACATTTAATATTATGAATAAAAGTAATTTTGCAAAATTCTAAAATTCATGATTCAATGTATAAAAGTCAACTCAAGGCGCTATTTTTATCAATTTTTGCTTTTTCGGCGCAATATTTTTCGGCTGTAACTTATTATGTTTCACCCAATGGTACTGGAACAGGAACTTTTGCCAGTCCCATGGCTTTTTCTACTGCCATTGGCAGAGCATTAACCGCAGGCGATTCGCTAATTCTGCGAGGCGGAATTTATTCTTTCAGTACCAAACAAACCATCTCTAAATCCGGATCTTCAACCAATTATTTGCATATAGTAGCCTTTAACGACGAGATCCCGGTTCTCGATTTCAGATCGCAAGCTTATAGTAGTTCAAATCCCGGCATTAGCCTATCAGGAAGTTATGTTCATATTAAAGGACTAACAATACAGGGAGCCGGTGATAACGGGATGATAGTTACAGGGAGCTTTAATTTTATCGAAAACTGTACTTTCCGGTGGAATTGCGATTCAGGTCTGCAATTAAAAACAGGGAGTAATAATTTGGTAAAAAATTGCGATTCGTATGAAAATTTTGATTACATGACAGGTGGTACTTCAAGCCCCAATTACGGGGGAAATGCCGATGGTTTTGCCGACAAACAATACACAAACGCCGGAACTAATAAATATATTGGATGTCGTTCATGGCTTAACAGCGATGATGGGTGGGATCTCTATGAAAAAATTGGCAACACTGAAATTGATAGTTCATGGTGTTATCTTAACGGACCTGCTTCGTACGATGTAACTGATCATATACGATTTAAAATCGATAGCGCTGCATGGTTTTCCAAATTTAAAAATACTGCTGGTCGTTATGTCATAAAGAATTACGGAAACGGAAATGGTTTTAAAGTTGGAGGGAACTACACAGCAAGTAATGTTACTCTTCGAAATTGTTTATCAGCAAATAATACTGTAAAAGGTTTTGATCAGAACAACAATAATGGATTGATGACACTTTTTAATTGCACAGGGTATAATAATAATGCAGACTTTGGATTTTCCAACAGCTCTTATGGAACACTATTAATAAGAAATTGTGCAAGTCTAAACTCTCGAAGCACAAACAGGCTTTCGAGTAAAACCGTTACACAATCGCACAATACTTGGAACGCAGGATTTTCGTCTACTGTTAATGATTTTTTAAGCATAGATCATGTTCAAATTCTTAGACCCCGTCAGGCTAACGGTTCTTTGCCCTTAATTGATTTCCTACATTTATCCCCAACAAGCAATCTTATTGATAAAGGTACTAATGTAGGTTTGTTATTTGAAGGAAGTGCTCCTGACTTAGGCGCATTTGAATTCAAACCTTATACCGCTGTTGAAGATGTTCGTTTCAAACCTACAATTCAATATACCTATAACACCAAACAAAAATTACTTACGTTAAATTGTCAGGCTGAACAAATTCAAATTTTAAATATTGCAGGTATTGTGATAGAAGATAAAAAATCCATTTCAAACACAAACAACTTCTATACACATAACTGGATTCCCGGGATATACATATTAAATATTCTATCATCTGACGGACAAACTTTGACTCAAAAGGTTCAAATTTATTAATAGAAATTTTATACAAAAAAACGACATCAAATTTTGATGTCGTTTTTTTTAAAATATTTTTATTATATATATTGCAATAAATCAAATGATTATAAAAACTTATATGTTTTACAGCATATTTTTCCAATAAAACACTTTGTAAATAATAAAAAAGTATTTACCTTTGCAGCCGC
>CAYQWD010000238.1:0-5180 GCA_964420955.1 uncultured Paludibacter sp.
TGACGAGGCGCTGGAACGCGAACGCATACGCCGTGAAATAGAAGCTGTCAAGGCAGAAAACGCCGAACTAAAGCAACAAATAAATGCTATCAATACGCCCGTTAACCGCGTAATTGCCAAACTTGGCGATCATATTCCGCAAATTATGGGATTTATCGGCGACCGCCTGTTTCCGCAAAAACCATCGATGCAAATAGCCGGCACAAACTACAATGTAAACTTTGAACCGGTTACAAAGCAGGTAATACACGAAGTTGATGAATCGGATAACGCTAATTCCGAGAGTGAAAATAAAAATGAGCGCTTGGTTGCCGCCCTCGAAAAGTGGCAGAAAGCTGATGGGGATTTTCTTGAGGTAATTGAATTTATTTCAAACTTTGCTTCAACCGGCGAAAAAATCGATACCGGATTTATTAAACTGGATTATAGCACAGTGAAAAGCATGTTACTTAAAAAATAGTTTATGTACGAGAATGTTTTTAAATATTACGATAAATCGAAAGACGGTATTATTTTATCGGCTGATAAAGATACTGTTATCGCTCTGAATGCGCCTTTTTACAAAGATGCGGAAAGTGAAGATTTTACATTCCACACAAAAAAAATTGCCGCCGGAACAAAAATAAAATCTTCGGGCAGGTATTTTGTGGATAACGATGGCATTTACTGGTATCAGTTTATTACAGCCGATGGAAAATGGTGTTTCCTTGCTGTGGGCTGGCTTAAAAATTTTTCGGAAGCAAATACCGGATATCATCAAACGCAAAAACTTTTCAATGAATACTTGTCAATGGATGCTTATGTTCTTGAAAATATTTTGTGTGCCGCCAAAATTATCACTACTGCCCGCGAAAACGGGATTTTGGTTTCCAATTCGTTCGATAAGCGATTGTATGTACTTACACAGCGGCTGCATAACCGGCAAAACAACGTGGCTGCATCGGGTTATGTTTCGGATATTAATGTTAATGTTTCCTCTAAATATCCCTACCGCACCGATTTACTGAAAATTCACACCGAAGCGCGCGTTAATGCTATTCCGTTAATTGCTATAGGCGTGGTAATAGTAGCAGGTTTAATTATTTATACCACATGGACTGCCACAAAACAAATTCTTGAAAATAAATGGGCAAAAGAAGCCCGGCAGGATGTAATATTATCAGATGACTTATTAAAAGATATGGAACAACAGTTACACCCCGAAACTTGGAAACAATTTAAAACCAAGTACGGAGATATTTTAAACAGGCTTGACCAACTTCAAAAACAATCAAAACAAAATTCGGTGTTGGGAATTATAAAAACCGGAGTAATAGGTTTGCTGGCATTTATTGCTCTCGATAAATTTGTTATCAATAAAAAATAATCACATCATGGAACAGGCTAAAATAAAAGGTTTTCCGGTACTTATAAAATGTACATGGGTGCGGGCTTTTTCCGAACCGGCAATTAAAAAAAACCATTGCATCATTTCGTACAACAACGACACGGCGCTGGCAGGTTACAATAAACTTAAAACCAAAACCGGTATAATATCAGGGCAGATAGGAACTTGCACGGGCAACACATTTACCGATGCAAATTCTGTACTTTGGATAGAAGTAAATTTATTTTTCTGCAACCGGCGCGCCACAGGATGGATGCGACACGGCGATATAAACGTGATAATACCACCGGAGAAACCCGAAACAAAAAAAACAGGCTGGTTAGTGTGGCTTACCGGCGGAATAACGTTATTGTCTTTTTTAAAATAGCAACTTCAAAACGTCTGTAATACTTTTGAACGTTTCATAAATAGTAAATAGTAAATTGTAAATAGTAAATAGTAAATAGTAATTCGTAATTCGTAAATTGTAAATCTCTTGACTGCTTTTCAATTCATATCGCGGCACGCGGGCGCGGCAAATATATTAGCTAAAACCCACAGAATACCATCGCTGGCATTAATCACACTGGCGGCATGGCAAAGCGCATGGGGTAATAGTGCTGTGAATTGGCATAATGTGATACGCACAATTCAACAATCGGCAAATTTCTACAGGGCTAAAGCATACGTTAACAATAACGAACAATACTGCAACATACTTTTCAGAAGTAATGATAAAGACAGTTATACGCTGAAAAGTTATGTTCGGATTTTTAAAATTGCGCTTGGGCATTCAGTGCCAATACTTTACGCCGATAAAATAAAAGATAACCGCGAAGCGTTTTTTAATGCACTTGTATATTACAGTAATTTGCTTACAATTGATCCGGATTGGCTGATGATAGTAATAAAAATGGAATGTGAGTTTGATTTCAAAGCGGTGAATAAATATACAGGCGCCACCGGAGCCATTCAGTTTACACCTGATACCGCGCGTTACTACGGTACATCGGTTAATGCTTTATTAGATATGCCAAATTACAGGCAAATGGATTTTGTGTATAAATATTACAAGGCAAAAGCAGGGCGAATTTACAGCCTTTACGATCTTTACAAACTGACAATACTACCAATAAGTTACGGTAAAGATGCAAACTGGACTTTAAAATTCGGTAAAGTAACGGCGGAAACATTTGCGCGGCAAAACAACCGTTACGACATTAATCAGGACAAAGCCGTTACCATTGCCGAACTCGAAACATGGATTTATAATAATTACGTAAAAAATTTAGCATAACATGAAAACAAGCGATAACGGCATAAAATTAATACAACAGTATGAGGGTTTAAGGCTCAAAGCATATCAGGATAGTGTAGGCGTGTGGACAATTGGTTACGGACACACAAAGGACGTAAAACCCGGCGATGTAATTAACCAGTTGCAAGCTGCCGAATTTTTAAAACAAGATATTGCACACGTGGAAAATGCGCTGAATAAATTTACAGGCTTCAATCAAAACCAATTCGATGCGCTGGTATCATTTTTCTTCAATGTGGGCACAGGCTGGATTACAAAAGGTAAATTTGATGTAATTTTCAGAAATAAAACTTTCGATCAGATACCCGATAAGTTGCTGAAGTACGTTTATGCCGGCGGGCAAATTTTACAGGGTTTAATTAACCGCCGCCGCGCCGAAGCGGAATTATTTAAAAAAAAAAATTAATTCCGATTTCTATTACCGGAATATTACTCACAGCAGCCGGATTGTATTTTGGTTTTAAATATTTAAATCGTAAATCGTAAATAGTAAATAGTAAATTAAAAATATATGTATAAAACACATTTTAAAAGCCGGATCATAACAAAAGCGGAAACCATACAACCCGATGGTTTTTCCGGTATTGAAATAGTAAACATCGGTACCGATAACGCTATTATAAACGATAATATACAGCTGGCGCAAGATGCTTCATGGTCATGGACAAACGATCCATGTGTAGTTGTAGATATGCCGATTAATATCCGTTTCGCGGCTGCAAATAGCAATAAAGTTCTGGTACAAATGTTTTATTTTAAAAAAAAATAGTATATGGCTGTATTAAAAAATATTTCGGTAAATGGCAAATTTGAATCCATTACCCGCCCCATTCGCCACGACCGCAATATTGTGTTCGAGGGTAACAGCCGTACCACCGACTGGTTTTCGCGCAATGTGGCTTCTGGCGGACTGGCTGCAAGTGAATCTACACCCGCAGTGTCAGTGTTCCAAAATCGGGGTTTTTATTCCTATCCGCACTACCTTATGCAGCTGCCCAATTTTAAAAACCGCTTCAATTATTTCAATTTTGCTATTTGGGGAAACGCAAATATGCAAGCATCATCGTGGTGGGCTGCAGTGCTTTCCGACCGTAAATACAACTTAGACATTTACCCCCAACGCCCCGAAACGCACGGCGGCAGTTCAGGCATAAAAGAAGCATGGCTATTTATTCAAACAGGGTTAATTGATATATGGAACAGCACGCCCGCCACCGTTGGCGCACTTATCACAGCCAAACGCAACTACCTGCTAACCGCCAAATCACACGGGTTTAAAGTAGTGGTTTTGGGCGAATATTTCGGGTACAACCCATCGTTCAGAGTTCCTAACAATAACACAACCGGAGTTTGCCAGTGGAATGATAGCGTGAACAATGTCGAACTTGCGCGGCATATTTACAACAACGCCATGATGGCAATGGCTGCAAAGGGCGAAATAGATATGTATATCGACCTCGACCACCTGTTTACCCCAAACCTACGCGAAGACAGTAAAGACCCCTATCACTTCGATACCATAGCCCACCTTACCGGAGCGGGTCATCAGCTTATAGCCGAATACGTCAACAGCCTGTTTTCAGCCGCCGGAACTTCTCGCCATGTGGTTTACAACCGGTTTATAAATTTCGCCGAATTTCACAAAAAAGTAGATAAGGTAGCCGGCAAGCAGTTAAGCACAAACGACTATACCACTGCTGAAAAAAATAAACTTGCCGACATGCCCGTGAAACAAACTCAGATAAACGTTCCGTTAAGCCTGACTATAAGCAGTATCGCAGTTGTGGAAAACGAGGGAAATCAGTGGATTGTTGACCTTTATTCCTCTAATATCAACCTCGCCCATTTCGAGGATCAAACAATAGATGTAAAACGCGGAGGCGTTTTTTATTTCAGCTCTTACGCCGCAAGCTTCAGCGGTGGTGTGCAAGTGGAATGTTTTGATCAGGCGACTTTTAATAATTTCATAAACGCACAGGGCGCGGTAACAATAGAAAAAATAATGCCTGAAATATATGTTGAACCCACATTTATCACACAAAAATTAAACCTCGCCCGCGCCAGTGGCAAGCTCATTCCGCAGTATGCCAACAATAACGCCGCCTTGTTGGGCGGCTTGCAGCCCGGCGAAATTTACCGCACCGGCGCCGATCTTAAAATTGTATTACCCGCTTAATGAAAAAAAAATATTTATGATTGAAAAATTTGATATAATAGGTTTAATTGGCGGTGGTACGCTTGGAAGTATAGCAACAATGGTAGTTCAAAAACTATTAGACCGGAAAAAAGACAGTACGGACATAACAGCATCAAGCCTCGATATAATGGAAAAAATGAATTTGAAATTAAATTCGGTAATTGACGATCTGCAAAAAATAAGCTGCTACGATGACCAGTGTAAAGACCGTATTAACGGCGAAAATTGCGTTGATTGCCCTAAAAAAGAACCTGCAAAACCAAAACGTAAAAAATGAAAAAACAGATAATTTTTTTTGT
>CAYQWD010000239.1:0-1060 GCA_964420955.1 uncultured Paludibacter sp.
AAAAACCTAACTTATTGATTGTTTGTCATTCCGAACATAGTGAGGAATCTAACAAACTAAAAAAAATTAATTCAAACTATTTTTTATCGGTCAGTACTGAAAATATTTATAATTTTTTGTCATGTACCTGGAAATTTCTTATAAATTACTGTTTTGTTCATTTTTTACCCCCGAGCCATTCATAAACAACAAATAAGCTCATCAAATGAATTCTTACTAAAGTTGCCACAATAGAAAATGAAATCAGGCTATAGAAAATATTAATCATCAAAGAAACTTTATTTCTGAAAAATACCTGAATTCAGGTTTTAATTTTTTGACCCGTCAGACCGCTCTTTGGGATTTGTTGTAAACGCATTTAGATAGAACTTACTTTTTCCAAAAAGCAGGTGTGAATACGAGTAATACAGTGAAAATTTCGAGCCTGCCAACCATCATGGTGAAGGACAGAATCCATTTTGAGAAATCGGGGAGATGAGCGAAATTTTGTGCGGGTCCTATGCTACCCAAAGCCGGACCAACATTGCTCAAGCATGTAATCATTCCAGTAAGTCCATCTATAAAATTCATGTTATTTAAACTGAGAATTGCCGATCCGCCAATCATAAGTATAAAATACAAAATTATAAATGCTAATACGCGGGTTATTATGTTTTCTGGAACTACCTGTCGGTTGTACTGTACCGGAAAAACTGCATTTGGATGAATAAGGCGTTTAAATTCGAGATAAGAATGTTTGAAAACGAGCAAAACTCTAATAATTTTCATTCCGCCTGCCGTTGAGCCTGCTGAAGAGCCGATAAACATTAACATTAATATTAAAAACCAGCTAAAAACAGGCCAAGTGGCATAATCGACAGTTGTATAACCGGTAGTGGTTATCGTTGAAGTTGTTACAAAAAGCCCGCGACGAAAATTGAGTTCCAGATCCGCTAATGATTTAACAGTTCCGAAATCGATATTTGAAATCGTTAGCATTATTGTGAAAACCACAATAAGTGCAATATAGGTTCTGAATTCTTCGTTTCGGATAACTTTGTGGGTTTTCAGTTTTACAAGA
>CAYQWD010000239.1:1160-5178 GCA_964420955.1 uncultured Paludibacter sp.
GTAGCAATTGTTCCAAATGAGTGACAAACCGCATCGAACCAAGTCATTCCGGCTATACGCAGTAAAACAGTTTCGGTAAATGTGAGCGCTACATAAATATAAAGCAAAATTTTTGCTGTTTCGCTTAGTTTCGGATGAATTTTATCCTTTGTAGGTCCGGTGGCTTCTGCCGAGAAAATCTGCATGCCGGAATAACCAAAAATGGGAAGAATCGCAATTGAGATTACAATAATTCCCAGCCCGCCAATCCAGTGTGTTAAACTTCGCCAGTACAAAATACCATGCGGAAGTTCTTCGATATTATTCAGAATAGAAGCGCCGGTTGTTGTAAATCCCGACATTGTTTCGAAAAATGCATCGGTAACGCTTGTAATACTTCCACTTAATATATATGGAATCATGCCAAATACGGAAAACAACAACCAAGCAGTTGCCACTATCACCGAGCCTTCCCTTTTTCCTAATTCATGAATCGCGTTTCGCCCCGAAAAAAAACCGATTAAACCAATAAGGATACAAATACCCGAACTTATTGCCAATATGCCTGCGATGTGCGATTCGTTATAGTGCAAAGCCACAGCGACAGCAGACGCCATAAACACACTTTCAACAAGTAAAAGGCTTCCTAAAAGTTTAAAAATCAGCTTCTGATTAAAGTCGTATCCCATTGATTAATTGAAAAACTTTTCGACTTTTCGAATAGCGGACGAAATACAAAAAACAATCACGTGGTCGTTTGGTTTTATCACCGTGTTACCATTTACTGTAAAACCTTTGCCATCGCGTACATATCCTCCAATATTCACCTGGTCGGGCAAATTCATGTCCCTGATTTTAGTGCGAGTAATTTTTGAACCTGGTTTAGCAATGAATTCAGCTACTTCGGCATCGGCAGAACTCAGACTGCGAACGTTTGTTACATTTGCATCAAGTGTAATCTGATAAATATAACTTGCAGCAATCATTTTTTTGTTGATAACTGTGCCGATATCCATATTTTCGGCAAGCATTATATAATCGTTGTTTTCTACTTCGGCAATTGTTTTTTTTACGCCAAAGCGTTTTGCAGCTACACAAGCAAGTATGTTAGCTTCGGTATTGGCAGTAGCAGCTACAAATGCATCCATATCTTGAATTCCTTCTTCTTTCAGAATTTCAAGATTCCGACCATCGCAGTTAATAATCATCGAGTTGTTTAATTTGCCAGCGAGTGAATAGCTTTTGTCGCGATTACGTTCCAGAACTTTAATAGTATAACCAGCTCCAAGCGATTTAATGGTTTTTTGGGCTATACGGCTTCCTCCCATAAACATCACGTTTCGAATTGGATAATCAGTTTTACCACCCTGATCGCGTACAAAATCAAGATTTTCGGGGGTAGTCATAAAATAAACAATGTCGTCTGTGAGAATCTGATCGGTGCCGCTTGGAATTATGGTTTTATTGTTTCGTTTGATGGCAACTACTCTGTAACGGTCATGATCGAAGAAACCCTTGTTAAACATCTGGTTGATAATTACTGCGTTTTTTCGTACCTTCATACCTATTAGTATGAGAGCATCGTCGTAAAAACTTAAATTTTGTCTCACCCAGCTTGATTTTAGCGATTCTACAATTTCGCGGGCAGCAAGCATTTCGGGATAAATTAGATGATTTACACCCATTTTTTCGAAAAATTCCCGATTTTCAGGTAGTAAATATTCGTGGTTGTCTATACGGGCAAGTGTTTTTTTTGTGCCGAGATTTTTGGCAAGCATACATGCGGTCATGTTTACACTTTCCGATGGTGTTACGGCAATAAACAGGTCGGCATTGGCTACTCCGGTTTCCGAAAGATCAGTTATAGATGTAGGCAAGCCTGAAAATGTAAGTAAATCGTAATTCGATTCAAGATTTTTGAGTTTTTCAGGATCTTCATCGAGAAGCGTGATGTCAAAATTTTCTTTTGAGAGCAATTTTGCAAGGTGTGTGCCTACTTCGCCGGCGCCGGCAATTATAATTTTCATTTTTTAAAACAAAATAAAACTGAACTAAGATTTTTTTTTTAAAATCACTATTTATTGTTTGTTTGTGCTTCTAATTTTTGAACAGTTTCCATATCACTTAAATAAATGTTCAGTGAGTTGGCTGATATTCTGATTTCAATCATTGTTAGTGTGAGTGATATGATTAGTAAAAGAAGCGCCAAGCCAAATACATATACCGAAATTATTTGCCACCCAACGTAAATTAAAAACATGGTAGCCACACAAAAAAGAAGGCTTGCAACTCCCGCTAATTGCATATTACGGGTAAGATAAAGCCTTTTGCGCAAATTTTCAATCTGGGCATGTGTTAGCGCCGACTGATCGACCATATATTTATCTTTTAGTTGACGTACAAGTTGTGCATAGGATAAAAACCGGTTGGTATAGGCGAGTAATAACAATGATATAGCTGAAAAAAGGAAAGTGGGTGTGATGAGTGTTAGTTCTTCCATACCTTTATAATTAAAAACTTCGGTTTATTGTGTGCGTAAAGATAAAAAATAATTTTCAGCTTATGAATGCTTTTCTTTGCTTTTCGGAATTTTTTGTTTAGTCGCAAAGTGTATAAAGATCGCCGCGCGGATTTATAAGCAAAACAGGAAGGGTTGTTTTTTTTAATAAATGTAATTCTTTCGGGCCGAATATGATATCATCCAAGCCATAATCCCGCGAGGCGGAAACCAATATCAAGCCTGCGCCTGAGTTTTCTGCTATTGTTAATGCTTCATCGTCAACTTTAAAACTGTCTTTCTGAGCATTCAATTTTTCGTAACTGAAATTGAATTTGCCAAATAATTCTACCATTTTCATTGTTGTGTTCGCCGCTTTCGAGCCGTAATCGGAAGCTGTAAGTAATATGACGTGCGAATTACAAAACCTCCCGAAAGCAGACGCAAATTGTGCCTTTTCCATATCTTCTTCAAGGAAACTTACAGTTACAATAACTTTGTTCAAATCAAGAGGTTGATAATCATTGTGAAAAAGAATGTAAGGTATCCTCAAATTACGGCATTCATTGAGTTTTTTTTGAATTTCTGAACGTTTTTTCGTGCTGATTTGCTGAAATAAAAACAATGCTTCGTATTGTTCACAAATTTGAGAAATCGAAACTGAATTAGATGTTACTGTACAAATATTGGCAGGTTTTTCATTGGTTGTCGTTAAAATATTTTCTATTGTTACATTCGAAATATAATTGTTTGACTTCATTACTATTGTAAGCTTTTTATCAAGCTGTAACGCCAGTTTTGATGCGCTGTAAATCATATTCCGTGCAGTGGCTATATTTTCGACAACAACAAGTATCATATATTTTTATTTACGGAAATATTTTGAAGTAATATGTTTTGCAAAATCTACAGGAGCATAAATTAGCATTTTTGGACCTGTGTATCGCATTACTTCCCTGATTTTTTCGCGCATTTGTAAATTATAGCAATGCGTTTCGCAATCTTTACATTGAGGTTTGTTGGTACTGTATGGGCAAGCATGCAAGCGTTTAGTAGCGTACTCAAGCAGTTCAGCGCAGTCATCACACAATTTTTCGGAGCTACCGTGTTTTAGCCGGCAAAATAATCGAATCATTTTTCCAACTGTTTGTATCTGATAGCTGATTTTGTTCACTCGCCGAAAAAAATAATATTAGCCAATTGAATTGAAAAGTCTTATTTTATTTTCAACAGTTTTTCAATTTTTGGTTTGAAAGAAGTATTTTCAGAAAATCCTCCAAATATTTCGGCACCGGGGCCGTAAGCAAATACCGGCACTGGAACTCCAGTATGACTTTTAGTAGTATATAAAACTTCGGATTGTTTTTTTGCAATATTTCCCTTTGTAAGTGTCATTCCTCCAGTTTCATGGCCGGCAGTAACGATTACCAGTGTATTACCATCTTTTGCTGCAAAATCAAGCGCTTCGCCTATTGCTTTATCAAAATCAATCGTTTCGGCAATAATTCTTTCAGTGTCGTTGTCGTGCGCAGCCCAATCAAT
>CAYQWD010000240.1:0-5177 GCA_964420955.1 uncultured Paludibacter sp.
ATGATTATATTATTCAAGAAAATTAAAACAAACAAAAAGTCAAGATGACTTCAATTTGAAAAAAAACGCAATTGCAGAAGCAGCAAGAGCCAATAAATGCACTTTCTGGGCTGGTGGAACTCTAACCGGATTAACAAAATCTAAAACAAACGGTCCTGTGATTGGTCAATATGTATTTAATGTAGTGCCTAAGCAAGCTACGGTAGATCCTCAAACTGCATGGGATTTGACTTCGATAATTGGCGGGGAATCTGTTTCAATGCAATTTGATGTAAATATTGCAGGAGAATCAGTGGTTTACAACAAAAAACAGGGAATTAAATACTCATTTTCGTTAATCGATGGTCTCGGTGCATCAAGAGTAACTGACTTGGTAGTTATGGTTGATGAAACTCCATACTATCCTGCCCATACAGTAACTGTTGACAATCCTGATTTTATGTACTGGGCTAATGCAGGAACATTTGGTGTAACTACATTACTAAAAGATGGTGATACTATGGCAAATATACTTGCATTAAATCAATATTCAAGTACCGACCCGATCAGAAATTCTCATGTAGCAGTAGTTGATCCAGTTATTGTTGACTTAGGTGTTGGATCTCACACTGTTACTGTAACCGGTACTGTTAAAGGTAACGATGGAAGTGCAAGTATTAGTTTTACTGGTACTGCTTATGTAACGATTTCAGCAGAAAATTGCTCTAAATAATAACCCATAAGTATTAAACAAAAAGGCTGTTCACTTTCCGAACAGCCTTTTTTTAATTTATTTTAAAATTATTTTTATTCTTCAACCATATTATGAAAAACATTCTGCACACCCTCGTCGTCCTCAATTTTTTCTAATAATTTCATTACCTGCGCTTTTTGTTCTTCATTCAGTTCTTTCAGGTCATTGGGAATGCGCTCAAATTCAGCGCTGTGAATTTCAAAACCGTTTTCTTCAAGGTATTTCTGAATGGACGAATATGATTGAAACTCGCCGTAAAGAATAATGGAATCCTCGTCCTCAACTAATTCGTCAACGCCAAAATCAATCATTTCAAGCTCCAAATCGTCGAGCGAAACACCTTCTTTCTGGCTGATTTTAAAAACACATTTATGATCAAAAAGGAACTGCAATGAGCCTGTAGTGCCAAGTGAACCGCCATATCGATTGAAATAACTACGGATGTTCGCAACTGTACGTGTAGGATTATCAGTTGCAGTTTCTACAACTATGGCAATTCCGTTTGGTCCGTAACCTTCGTACACCATTTCCTTGTAATCGGCTTCATCTTTCGAAGTTGCTTTCTTTATTGCCCTTTCAACGTTTTCTTTGGGCATATTTTCCTTTTTCGATTGCTGCACCAAAACTCTCAATCGTGGATTAGTTTCAGGATCGGCGCCACCTTCGCGTACTGCAATCGTTATTTGTTTCCCTAATTTGGTGAAAACGCGTGCCATATTGCCCCATCGTTTCATTTTCGATGCCTTTCGATATTCAAATGCTCGTCCCATGTAATGTATAATTGAAAATATCACCCCCACCCCCTAAGAAGAGTAAAAGGCAATTATTATTGTATAAAATCTAAATGAATTATCGTTTCAAATAAAATGTCTGCAAAATTATCAAAAAAACGCCTGAAATAAAATTCTAGTACCCGTCTGACCGCTTTGAACGGTCTGAAGGATTTTAAAAACGAACGCAAAATTATTAAAAAAAACACCGATATACAATTATTGAAAACATTTTTTCTGTATCAACACAACATATTCATATCCGTCTGACTGCTTTGCGTGTTCTGTCAAACAGCTAAGCAATTCATTTTTTATCGGGAAAATTTACCAGAAACAATGATTCTGAAGCACGTGTAACAGCGGTGTACATCCAACGGTAAAAATCGGAATTCAATTGGTCATCGGAAATTTGTCCGGAGTCTACAAAAACTTTCTTCCATTGACCACCCTGCGCTTTGTGGCACGTAACTGCATACGCAAACTTTACATGCAAAGCGTTGAAAAATTCGTTTTCAAATACTTTTTTAATAAGCATTTTGCGGTTTGTTATTTCCGGAAAATCTTCGCAAACGGACTCAAAAAGCTTCTGATGCATTTCGTTAGCTTGCGCCGGCGTATCGCTTTGTAAAATATCAAGCCACACGCGCGCATCAATTTCCCAGTCGTAATCGAGCGAGCGAAGGGTGAGATCGGCAAAGCGAAAACCGTACATTTCGCGGTGTTTACGCACACGTACCACTTCCAGAATATCACCATTGGCAATAAAATCAATTTCCTTGTATGGTTTATTCCAGAAATAATTGTTTTTGGTAACCATCAGCAAATCGCCGTTGGTCAATTCTTCTTCTTTGAGCATCACGCGGTTTCTAATTCCGTTGTTGTACATATTCGCCCGCTTGTTAGTACGTGTAACCACAATCGTATCCTCTACTCCCACTCCGCTGTAGGCACGTTGAATCTCATCGATTAAATCACTTCCATTCAGATATTTAACATCCGAAAAATCAGCAGTTTCAAATTCGGGAAAAGTATCTGTTTTTTCTTCGAGCAATTTTAAACGCAAGTTTGTTGCATTAAAAAGAATTCCGCTTTCCAATGCCTGACGCACAACTTCTGTCAATGTAAACTGATGCACTGCAAGTCCGTAACCTGCAAGTTTGTCAGGTTCAAGCGCCGGACTGTGTGGCTGCATTACAGGCGGTAGCTGTGCAGTATCGCCAAGTAGCATAAGACTGCATTCATCGCCATTGTAAACATACTCCACTAAATCATCGAGCAGGCGACCTGAGCCAAATTCGGTTTCGCCACCTGTATTTGAAATCATGGAAGCTTCGTCAACAATAAAAATCGTATTTCGGTGCAAATTATCAGCCAGTTTAAAGCGGAAATCGCCCATGGCTTTTTGGCGATAAATACATTTATGTATAGTGAAAGCCGAGTAGCCCGCGTAAGCAGATAAAACTTTCGCTGCTCTGCCGGTAGGTGCTAAAAGCACTGTTTTTTGTTCAAGTTGATGCAAAGCTCTGACCAATGCGCTGATAACGCTTGTTTTTCCTGTTCCGGCATAACCGCAAAGCAGAAAAACTTTTTCGGGTTGTGTGTCGGTAACGAAAACTCCCAATTTTTCAATCAGCTTTTCCTGACCTGAAGTTGGTTTAAAAGGCAGTTCGTTGCGTACTTTATCAGCAATAAATTTGTGTAACATTGTGCAAAAATACTATTTTTGAATGGGATTACTTTGCCCGTTTTGACTTTATTTTCTACATAATAATAAATGTAAATGTATATTTTTGCAGAGAAATAAAATAAGAAAACTTTTACTAAAAATTTGATATATGAACCGGAATAATATTTATTTTGAGAAAATCAGCCTTATCCTGCTTTTAGTATTTTCCATACATTCAATTAATGTAAGTATATCAGCAATGAATTTTGGAAATTTTGAACCATTAAAAAGAAGCAAATCTTCAACTTATTCGGGCAATATTATTACACCAAAAGGGGCATGGTGCTGGTTTGCCGATCCGAGAGCGCTTTATTACGAAAATGCTTCGGGGTCGATAAAAAATACATACATAGGATACATAGATATTCATGGCAACATTAAAGCTACACAACATAATGCTGTTACCGGAAAAACACATGAAGTGTTAATTCGTTCCTATTTTCAACCCGATGACCATAACAATCCTTCGTTTTTAATACTTCCGGACGAACGCGTGATGATTTTTTATTCCCGCCATACCGACGAAGCATGTTTCTATTACCGCATTTCGAAACTTGCCGGCGATATAACAACTTTAGGCGAAGAAAAGAAACTTATTACTGCTAATAATACCACATATCCAAATCCATATATACTTTCGGATGATCCAAATCACATTTATCTGGCTTGGCGCGGCATAAACTGGCATCCTACAATTGCACAACTTTCGATGCCCGATGCGAACGATAATGTGCAATTCACAAAAGGTCCTTTTCAGATTGTGCAATCAACCGCTGCGCGTCCTTATGCCAAGTATGTTTCGAACGGAAAGGATAAAATTTATCTTACCTACACCACAGGGCATCCCGACAATGAATATCCAAATTACATTTACTGCAATTATATTGATATCAACACTTTTCATTTGAAAGATATAAAAGGAAATCAGTTGGGAACAATAGGCAGTGGCGTTCATAACGTAAACAAAACCACTTATCCGGCAAGTAATCCGTTTGCAATGGTTGATGTACCTACCGATCAACGCGACTGGATTTGGCAAATCGCATTGGGAAAAGATGGCAATCCTGTGATAGCCATGGTTCAAATTAGTAACGACAAAAACACGCATAACTATTATTACGCAAAATGGACAGGAACTGAGTGGAAAAAGACTTTTCTGGCAAACGGAGGCGGTAAATTTCATCAAACTGCAGGGCTTGAATTGTGTTACAGCGGTGGAATGGCTTTGGATGAAGAAAATCCTGAAATTGTTTATTGTTCTGTACCTGTTTCAGGAAGTTCAGGCACGGTTTACGAAATCAGAAAATTTAAGATTGGAGAAAATGGCGCAGTTATTTCATCTGAAAATATTACTTCAAACTCACCACTTAACAATGTAAGACCTTATATTATAACCGGTTCTGGAAAAAGCCCTTACCGTCTGATTTGGATGCATGGAAACTATTACGACTGGATTGTAAGTTCTACCCGCCCTTTGGGTTATAACACCGGAATAAATGCAGATTTTACTTTTCCTGCTGAAAATATTGATTTGAATAATGGTTTAGTCATCGTTGAGCAGTTTAACGGTTCAGTTGCTGGTACAGCCAAAACATCGGAAGGTGTGCTAATTACAACCCGAATCACAAACGCAGTAATTTCTAAACCAGCTTCTGCAGCATTTTCTGTTTCCATTTCTCCATATTTATACGAAGGTTCTTATGAAGGAACGATTTTGAAAATTGGGAACCTAAGTTACAGTCTGGATGGCACAACGCTTAAACCTGTAATTAAAATTGACGATATTTCTTACATCAGCACAAATGTTTTGGGAACTTCCGACATTTGGGCTACACAAGCGCGAGGAACAAGTGGTGCATGGTATACGCCAACTAAACATAAATTTATGAATCTTACTTTCACTTACGCCAACAATACTCTGAGGATTTATCGCAATGGACTGATTGAT
>CAYQWD010000241.1:0-5167 GCA_964420955.1 uncultured Paludibacter sp.
ATCGCAACCGCAACGAACTGCCGCATGTGCTATCGCTTCGTTCCCTTTCAAAAGGGTTACATTTTCTTTATGTTGTTTCATACTTTGTTTGTTTTTTGGGATTAATTACAATTTTTCAAAATTTACCAATGATGTTTTTATAAAAACTGTAAATCGAAAAAATATTGCCACATTTGGGGATTAAAATAATTATTCTGCTTTGATCTTGTAAACCGTAATACAAGCATCGGGGCATACATAGGCACAGGCAGCACATCCAACACAGGATTCAGGGTTTATCATGTGTGAAAAATTGTAACCTTTATTATTTGCTTCTTTTGACAGGGCTAAAACATCCGAAGGGCAAGCCACCACACACAAATCACATCCTTTGCACCTTTCGACGTTAACAACTATCGCTCCTTTAAATTTTGCCATAAAAATTTATTTTTGATTTATTCTATAGTTTATAATTTTTTTTGTGAAAAAATCCATTTTAAAAAATCTTCTTGATTAAAAGCGTTTGTCCAGCTATCATGTCCTACACCCGGGAAAATAAATAATTCCACTTTTTGTGCACCGCGGGCTTTCAGTTCTATATATGCATTTCTCGAATGTTCAGGCGAAACAACATTATCGGCGCTACCATGATAAATACGGATAGGAACTTTTACGGCTTTTTTAAGTCGGCTCAGCCCAACTCCTCCGCAAATTGGTACTGCTGCAGCAAACTTTTTGGGATATCTGCAAATCAAATCGAATGTACCCATACCGCCCATTGAAAGTCCTGCTACATACACTCGATTTTTGTCAACAGCCTCGGTTTTTTTAATCTGATTCAGTAAACGTATTACCATTTGCATTTGAGGCGTCATTTTATGGGCATCACCAAATTCGATCCCATCTTTCCTATCTTTTATTGGCGCCCAATAACCATTGCGGGCACATTGTGGAAAAATAACAATTGCAGGATAAAGTTTTCGGTTGCCTTCATCTGTGAATAAATTCGATCCGTGTATAAGTTGCAGATTGTTATCAGAGCCCCGTTCTCCTGCTCCATGTAGAAACAAAAAGAGTGGATATTTCAATGATTTGTTATAATTTTCGGGGTAAAGAATGCGATAGTGAAGTGTATCGGATTTGTGAATGAGCGTTTTTTTTAGATATAATTCGTTCTGCCCTGATATGCTGAAATTCAATGATATACACAAAAAAATCAATATGTTGTTTTTCATTTATGAGCTGCTAATAAACTACAAATATACAAAATAACTCTAACATAATTCTTAGTTTTTCAGTTTTTATACTTTGTTTATGTTTGGTGATTTGAGCAGATTAAAATTTATGAAAATTGGAACAATAAGAACTCAAAAAAGTTCATCCATCAAACTTCGTTCTTCCAGTATTTATATGGAAAAGCGCTTAAAGCTGAGTTATAAAATCGCTTGTCGCCTGTTACTTCTTTACCTACCCAATCCGGTTTTATGTAAGATTCATTCTTGTCTGACAGTTCAATTTCAGCAAGAATCAATCCTTCATTTTCGCCAAAAAAAACATCAACTTCAATTTTGTGATTTCCCGATGGAACTTCGTACCTGTCTTTAATAATAAGATTTCCCTGACACAATTTCAATAACTGGATGGCTTCTATGCCTTCAATTTCTTTTTCCCACTCAAACCGGCTCAATCCTCCATCTTTGCTTTTACCTTTAATTGTGAGTATTCCCTGCTTATCTTTTAAACGGACACGAACCGTTGATGTTCCTGTGGAACAGAGATATCCTTGAATGATTTGGTATTTTGATGTTGCATGCTGCACAAAATCGTTTCCAATTACAAGAAATTTTCTTTCTATTTCAATTTTTGATGACATTTTTAAAAAAATTTGATATTAAAATTTGATATTTTGAATTATCTCGAAAAAAATATCCCGGAAATTCATTGCAAGAAAAGTTTATTGTCTGTTACAAATTGATTTAAAACTGCAATATTTACAGTTCTCTACTTCTGAAGTTTGAAAAAATGGAATTTCCGGATTGAAAATTTCTTCAATACAAATGGTTAAATGTTTACTGAAATCATCTTTCAATTCGTTGAAATCTGTGATAATCTTAGTTGTTTTATTATCCGGTTTGCATATCAACTGTGTGCTGAAATCTTCCTGAATGCTATTTCTGATGAAATATAATCCAGGTTGAATAATCAAATTTGACTCAATATTATTATAATACATTCCATAAAGCAATGTTTGCAAAACGTAGGTATTTCTTTTTCGAATATTATGGCTGAAAATATCTTCAAGACTTTTAAATTCTTTTTTGTCTTCACCTGTTTTGTAGTCGAGAATTCGAATAACACCCTCTTTTTCATCAATTCTGTCAATAAAACCTTTAATATTGACCCTCCCAATACCTAACTCAACTTTTAGCAAAAATTCTTTTTCAGATTCTATATATTTGAATGGTGCGTATTTTTTGTCATTTTGCAGTACATTTACAAGATATTTCAATAGCACTTCCGACATTAGTAAAATATTGCCCTCCGGAATAAAATTATCCGGATTTCGTAGTTTAAGATAATTTACGGCAATGGCTTTGTTTACAGCATTTTTTAAATATACAGTATTATTTACCAATTGTGTAATGACTTCTTCAGTAACAATTTTTCCTTTCAGGGGTTCGAAAATATATTCCATTAGTGAGTGAAAAACAGTTCCAAAGTCATCTGTACCTGGCAGTTCGTTAATTTTTTCGGTTTCTTTTAATTTTTCAATTGAACTCAAATAAAATTGCAAGGGACAATTTACATACGTGTTGATTGAACTTGCTGAAAGGGCAATGGAGGTTTGATTTCCATCAAGATATCGGCTAAGTTTTTCCTGTATTGCTCTATTTTTAACAATTTTTATCGGTTCTGGCTGATTGAAGCTTAAATCGAAATGCACATTTTGTTCGGAAACCCTAACTTTGTAATGATATTTAAGTTGATAAATAAATCTGCTTACTTCGCCTGAGTTTATGCCCTCACTTCTGGAATCGTATATCATAAAAACATGCTTAGCTCGCTGAAGTAGCCGGTAAAAATTATATGATATTATTGCGTCTTTTTGTTCATACACCGGCAATCCAAAATTTTTTCGCAAACTGTGCGGAATAAAACTCTGGGAAAAACCCGCTGATGGAAACACATTTTCGTTAAGTAATGATAATATTTTCAAAATCGAGACCTCGCGTTTCGAGCACTCCCATTATTTGTAATCCTTGTAAAGGTTCACCCACAAAAGGAATGGTAACTCCCGAAATCATTTGCCTTATTATACGCATTACTGTATCGAAATTCAAGATTCCAATTTCATTATTCTGATTAATTACATCGTTAAGACGAATGAGTGTAGTATAATACAGATTTATGAAACCACTAACAGGAAGGGCTGATTCTTTTTCAGAATCGAGTTTTAACCATGCATTATGCATTAACTCTAAAACTTCCGAAAGATAATGCGTAAAACCTGCTGCATTTTCAATGTTTTTGAAAACTGTCAATAACAAATCATTATCTTCGAAAATTCCGTTATCGACATAAATAATTTTTTCAACATTTATTTTACTGATAATTTTAGTAGCATCGGTTGTGCAAAGTGCTTTAAAATACTGGTGTTGTAAAATTGCGACTACATTACGGAAATAAAAAGTTGTTGTTCCGTTTTTTGAGCGTTTCCTTTTCTGAAGTTCACATAAACTTTCGACAAACCCGGTGAGTGGAGTCAAAGTAAGCGGATATCCCATCGTAACATTCACTTTATCAACCTGCTGTGGAATACTGTTCAGAACAGGGATTAAAAGGTTTTCATCTGGAAGTATAACGGCTGTATTCAACCATTCAGTTTTATCGGTTGTATTTATTTCATTAAGAATTTTAGAAATTTCTATTGCCTGTCCTGTTGCTGAAGGTACCGAAACAAGAGTAAATGTTTTATCGTTAAAAGCTACAATTTCCGGTTGAACATCGTATTTCGAAGGAAAAAGATTTCGGTTTTCTTCATAATAATTTGAAGCCGGATTTTCAGCATTGCGCAGATATTCGGCTTCATAATCCCAATAAAAATCCGCCTGATTTCGTTGCTTCAGATATTTTAACAGTTCTCTTTCAGAAGGATTCAACGCATTAAAACCAACAAATACAAACTTTTTCCCTTCCCATATTTCAAAATCTTCATTTTTACGGCATCGCTCAGCCACTTCACGTGTTATCATTCCATCGGTTCCCGAATTTTCAGCAATTAACTCAGAAGTAAATTGAATATAAATTTCGTAAAGTACTTTCCAAACTCCAATAAATTCCCTTACATTGTTTTTCTGAATATGTTTTAGCGATTTACCTTCAAATTCAGCATAAAAATCTTTCCAGAACTGTCTTATTGCCTTTATTTGATTTTCAGTCAGATAATCGAACATATCCCCAGTTTCCTTAAGTTCGGTTACATTTGTAAAAAGTTGACGTACATCAACCATATAACGATCCACCTCGTTGAAGTCGTTTAAAAGCATTTCACCCCAAAAGGAAAAAGCATCAAAAGTTTCTTTACTGTTCGTACATCTTCTGTAAATAGAATACAGTTTAAAAAGCAAACTTATTCTATCGGCTTGCTGAAGCGAAGATGCTGAAGTAAAACATTCATTTATTGTAAAAATTTCGGGTGAAAAAACAGGCTTATTTATAAGTTGGGTAAGATATTTTCGAAAAAAAAGCCCTGCACGCCTATTGGGAAAAACAAAAGTGAAAGCATTAATATGATTTCCGTGGTTAATATAGAAAATCTCAGCAATTCGATAAAGGAAGGGCTTCATATTTTTTTATCAGTCAATAGAGTTTATATGGATTAATTTTTTAACCACATAGAACACAATAGTTTAATATAATTTCTTCAAATATTTTAAATATAAAAGTACACATAGCTGCTTCAAATTAATTTGAAGCCAAATATTGATGCTTTAGCAGCAATGACTTTGTGTGTTCGAAATTCTTTTAAATAATCTAACTATGTGATACTATGTGTCATAAATTCTTAATTGAAATAATGTCTAATAATTATTAAAAATAAGATTTAGCTAAAGTAATATTTTTTTCTGAAAGTTAATTAGTCGAGCCTTAAAAACTGCATAAACAAAAGAATATCAATAAAATAAAT
>CAYQWD010000242.1:0-5146 GCA_964420955.1 uncultured Paludibacter sp.
CAGGAAAATTATCGTGAAAAAACAAAGTTATAATATATATAATTTACTTTCAATAAATTTCATTTTGTTGAAAAAGCAATTAGTATTTAGCTGAATATCAGGAAGATAAATTTATTTAAAATTATTCTTAAATAAAGTAGAAACAAAGTTTTTTTTCGTGATTTTTTATTTGCCCAATCGGGAAAAAAGCAGTAACTTAGTGCGATTTTTTTTGCGCTAACAAAACATAATACAGATGATTGAACAAGAGAGGATTATCAAAGTAAACATCGACGAAGAGATGAAATCTTCGTACATCGATTATTCGATGTCAGTAATAGTTTCGCGTGCATTACCCGATGTACGCGATGGTTTTAAACCGGTACATCGCCGTGTTCTTTTCGGGATGAACGAACTGGGCAACAACTCGGACAAACCTTATAAAAAATCTGCTAGAATTGTGGGCGAGGTTATGGGAAAATATCACCCACATGGCGACTCATCGATTTACGGAACGCTGGTACGCATGGCACAGCCTTGGGCTATGCGTTATCCACTTGTTGATGGACAGGGTAACTTTGGCTCGGTAGATGGCGACAGTCCCGCCGCAATGCGTTATACTGAAGCCCGGCTCCAAAAACTTGCAGAAGAAATGCTTATCGACTTAAATAAGGACACGGTTGATTTTCAGTTAAACTTCGATGACACTTTAAAGGAACCGAAAGTTTTACCCTCGCGCATACCAAATCTTTTAGTTAACGGCTCCTCTGGCATAGCTGTAGGTATGGCTACAAATATGGCTCCGCATAATCTTTCGGAGGCTGTTGATGCAATAATTGCTTATATCGACAACAATAATATTGAAATTTCTGAATTACTCAAACATATAAAAGCACCAGATTTTCCAACAGGCGGAATCATTTACGGATATTCTGGAGTTCGAGAAGCTTTTGAAACAGGACGCGGAAGAGTGGTTATCCGTTCGAAAGTTGATATTGAGACTGATGCACAAGGACGTGAAAAAATCATTGTAAACGAAATTCCTTACATGGTCAATAAAGTGGAACTTATCAAATCGGTGGTTGCACTTATCGAAGATAAACGAATAGAAGGTATTGCACATATCAACGATGAATCGGACCGTGAAGGAATGCGTATCGTAATAGACATAAAACGCGATGCAAACTCTAATGTTGTTTTGAATAAATTGTTCAAAATGACAGCATTGCAATCTTCTTTCAGTGTAAACAACATAGCTTTGGTACATGGTCGTCCTCGCTTGCTGAATCTGAAAGATTTGATTCATAATTTTGTTGAACACCGGCACGAAGTGGTAACTCGCCGCACTCGATTCGAACTAAGTGAAGCTGAAAAACGCGCACAATTACTCGAAGGTTTCATGATTATACTCGATAACCTCGATGAAGCCATTCAAATTATTCGCAATTCAAAAACACCCGATGAAGCGCGCATGCGTATTTCTGAAAGATTTGAATTGAGCGAAATTCAGTCAAGAGCTATCGTGGAATTACGCCTCCGTCAGCTCACCGGTATGGAGCAAGACAAATTAAGAGCTGAATATCAGGAAGTTCTTGAACTTATAACACGACTGAAAGAAATTCTGGAGAAAGTTGAATTACGCATGCAGATTATAAAGGATGAATTGCTTGAAGTGAAAACAAAATTCGGCGATGCGCGCCGTACAGAAATTGTTTATGCTTCGGAAGAATTTAATCCTGAAGATTTTTATTCGGACGATGATATGATCATAACTATATCGCATTTGGGATATATTAAACGTACTGCTTTATCTGAGTTCAGAGCGCAGGGACGCGGTGGTGTAGGATCGAAAGGAAGTGACTCGCGCGATGAGGATTTTATTGAATATATTTATCCAGCTTCGATGCATAATACAATGCTGTTTTTCACTCAAAAAGGACGTTGTTACTGGCTCAAGGTTTACGAAATTCCGGAAGGTACAAAAATTTCGAAAGGACGTGCAATTCAGAATTTACTCAACATTGAAACCGATGACAAGGTAAATGCATTTATCCGCGTAAAAGGACTCAACGATGAAAAATACATTAACTCGCATTTTTTAATATTCTGCACAAAAAAAGGAATAGTGAAAAAAACTTCGCTCGAAGCATATTCACGTCCCAGAATGAATGGTGTAAACGCTATTACAATTCGTGAAGACGACCAGCTTATACAAGTGCGAATGACCGATGGTAATTCTGAAATTGTTTTGGCAAACCGGAATGGTCGTGCCATACGTTTCCATGAATCGAAAGTGAGAGATATGGGAAGAACTGCAACCGGTGTAATTGGAATGGAACTTGATGAAGATGGACAGGATGAAGTGATTGGCATGATTTGTGTCAATAAGGATTCAAACGAAACAATATTAGTAGTCTCGCAGCAGGGATATGGAAAACGAACATTGCTCGATGATGATGATGGCGAACCAGTTTACCGCATTACAAATCGTGGCGGAAAGGGTGTTAAAACAATGAATATCACCGAAAAAACAGGCAGCCTTGTTTCCATAAAAAGTGTTTCAGACGAAAACGATTTGATGATTATTAACAAATCGGGCATTGTTATCAGACTTAAAGTTGCAGCAATCAGAGTTATGGGAAGAGCAACTCAGGGAGTAAGACTTATCAATCTCGAGAAACGTAATGATGAAATAGCTTCGGTATGTAAAGTTATATCAGTTAGCGAAGAAAATGTTGAAGTAATCGAGGCAGAAAACAATGAAATAATTCCCGATGAGCCAATGACCGAAAAAGAAGACAGCAACAATTCAATAATTACAGACTAATTTTTTAAAAAAGCAATAAACTAACCAAAAAAAAAATAATAACACAAATAAAATTAATTGAAAATGAAAAAAATTGTATTCATCCTTATTCTGGTAATGAGCGTAACAAGTTCATTTTCACAGAAAAAAAATGTTTCACAGGCAAAAAATAAAGCACTGATGGAAAATCCTGATTTTGCAGCTGCACGAAAACTGATTGAACCTGCATTGCAAGATCCTACCACAAAAGATTTGGCTTCAACATGGCATACTGCAGGACTTATCGGTTATCAGGAAAATGATGCTGAACTGAAAAAACAAATGCTCGGGCAAAAATTCGATGTAAATGCGAAGGGTAAAGCCCTAATGGAATCTTACAATTATTTTATGAAAGCATACGAGCTTGATGGATTACCGGATGCAAAAGGAAAAATTAAACCAAAATTTCAGAAAGAAATCAAAACCAAAATTAAAGAATATTACACTACACAAGCAAACCTGATAGCTTACGGCGCCACTTTATTCGAACAAAAAAAGTATGCTGAAACAATTAAAGTTTTCGAAGTTTATCTGGGAATTCCTTCATTGCCAATGATGAATAATGAAATAAAACTTGACTCAACTTATTTCATGATTAAGTATTTTACTGCAATCGCATCTATTAACGGTGGCATGCACGATAGGGCAATTACTTATCTCGAAGATCTTAAAGATGATGGTTACGAAGAATTGGTTGTTCACCAATTGCTTTACGATGAGTACTTGAAACGCAAAGACACCGTAAATTTTGTACGGGTATTGAAAGAAGGAAATAAGAAATTTCTGAAAGAAGCATATTTTCTTGAAAATCTGATAAATTTTTACATATACACAAATCAGTCAAAAGAAGCAATTGTTTACCTGAAAAATGCCATTGAACGCGAACCAAACCGTGCAGAATATCAGTACATAAAAGGAAATTTGGACGAAAGCATGGGCAACCTTGATGCAGCTATGGCTTCATTTGAAAAAGCAATTGAAATAGACCCAAAACTGGCAGATGCATGGGCTGGAAAAGGACGCTTGATTTACAACAGAGCAGTGCAAATGTCCGATGTTGCAAATGAAATTAAAGACAACAAAAAATACAACGCTGCAAAAAAAGAAGCTGATGCTGTTTTTGAACAATCAGTACCATTTTTCAAAAAAGCTGCAGAGCTTAAGCCCGATGTAAGAGAATATAAACAAACTTTGAAAACCCTTTATTATCGTCTGAAAAAAGACAAAGAATTTGAAGCTATCAATAAAGAGTTAAACGCTATGTGATAATAAATTATTGCTATAAAAAAAGTCCGTTTCAGAATTTCTGGTTCGGACTTTTTTTATTTCTTAAATTTATTTGGCAACACTTCTGACCATTTTCAGAAACTCGGGTGGAATGGGTGTTTCAAAACAAACTTTTTTATTTGTTGAGGGGTGAATAATTTCAATTAAACGTGCGTGTAGTGCCATTCTGCCTAACGGATTGGAGTGTGAGCCATATTTCTTATCGCCTGCAATCGGATGTCCGATGCTCTGCAAATGAACGCGGATTTGATTTTTTCTTCCGGTTTCGAGCTGCAATTCAAGCAATGAAAATTGCTCGTTTTGTTTGAGTAATTTATAATGTGTTACAGCTTTTTGCCCACCATTTTCCACAGTGCTGGAGTGTATCTTCAGTGATTTTTCATTTTCTGACAGCCAACTTTCAATTGTATCTTTACTTTTTTCGACATTTCCTTCAACTATCGCAACATAAATACGACGTGTTACTATACGATGCCAGTTTTCCTGCAATGTAAGTTGGGTTTCACGGTTTTTTGCAAATACAATTACACCCGAAGTTTCCCTGTCAATCCGGTGAACAACATAAATGCGGTTTTGAGTTGATGCTTTTTTTACATGATTTTTAAGTATGGAAAAAGCAGTAGTTTCATCGCCTTTACCGGTGCTCACTGTGAGTAAACCTTCTTTTTTCAGCACGACAATCAAATTGTCATCTTCATGAACGATACGAAGTTTTGGATGCGTAAGCTCCGAATTACCTCTTGCAGAAGTAATACTGACCACATCGCCTGCTTTTATTATCGCGTTAAATTGTGAAGTAACTTTATTATTTACAGACACCTGACGGTGAGAAAGCAGCGATTTTATCGAACTACGACTCATCCCGCCCATTTTTGCCAACAAAAAAACCATTAATTCAGACTGCTCTGTTACTCTTAATCTGGTTTCTTTTGGCTGAAATACAGGTTTGGAAGTTTTTTTTGATTGCATATTTTTTTTAGAACAAAGAATAAAGAACAAAGAATAAAGAACAAAGAATAAAGAACAAAGAATAAA
>CAYQWD010000243.1:0-4705 GCA_964420955.1 uncultured Paludibacter sp.
GAAACACGGGCTGGAAATGTTTCATCTTCAAACACGTCAACTTTTACATCCACAGACATTCCTAATTTTACTTTGCTGTAAAAAGATTCAGAAATATTTACCTTCAATTTTACGGGATTAATCTGCATAACGGTAAGTAAAGCCATTTGTCCGGTATACATATCACCAACATCGTAATTCCGGGCTGTTACCACACCGCTAATGGGACTTAGTAAATAGGTATTTTCACTCAGATTTTTCAGATTGGTTTCAGCCAGGTCGAGCTGGAGTTTTGCATTATCGAGTTCCTGTTGTGATGAACCACCTACGCTGAAAAGTTCTGAAATACGTTTGTAAATCCGGCGCAGGTTCTCAATTTGTGTTTCGGAGTTGGCAAGGTTTACCGCATCCATTTGCGCCAGACGTTGTCCTTTGTTCACATACGAACCTACTTCCACAAAAATATTGCGAATACGTCCCGGAGTTGCCGGTGCGATATTATTTTTAACCTGCGGTTCAACTGTGGCAGTAAAAATCTGTATTTGCTCCACATCTCTTTCGTTTACAGTTGCTATCGTTACTTTTGGTTTTTCAACAACGGCAGTTTTGGTATTTTCAGCTTCTTTTTTGCCACAGGCAGTTAGAGCTATGGCAAGCACCATAATCATCAATCCCTTAAATTTTTTCGTTTTCATTTCGGCTTTATTTTTATAATATTTTCTCTGTTATTTTTTAATAATCTTTCCCAAGTAATTTTTCCAAATCGGCTTTAGCTGACAGATAGTCAAATACAGACTGATTGTACGACAGTCCGGCATTGATATAAGCCAGGTCGGCATTACTTAAATCGAGGTAAGTGCCCATTCCCACTTCATACATTTTCTGAGATATTGTGAGTGCTTTATCAGCTTGGCGCAAACCTTCTTTGTTCGATTCAATTTTTTTGAGTGCGTTTTTTATACTGTTCATGTAATTGATAGCCTGAAGTTGCAAACTGCGGCGAAGATTTTCGCGCTGCAGCACCATTTCTTCTTTCTGAATTTTTATCTGACGGCTTTTGTTGTATTTGGCGCCTCCCTGAAAAAGTGGCACTGAAAGTTGTACACCCAGTGTAGATGTGGGAAACCATCGATGGTCTTTGGTAAAAGCTACTGTATCGTCGGCAAATGACATGTATTGATAGTTAAGATTGGCTGCAAGCGTTGGCAGCAACGATGCTTTATGTATTTTTTCCGACTGATTGAGTTGTTTTCTTTGGATATCGAATTGTTTGAGATCAGAATTTCTTTCCAGTTGTGTTGTGTCTAAATTTAGCACTTCGGCGTACATAACTGCTTCGAAATCGGCAAGCTTTTCATTTGTCAAAATTTCAGTAAACATATCAATTCCCATCAGCATTTTTAGTTGCAATTTGGCAAGGTTTACAGCATTTTCGGCGGTTACTACATTTGTCAGAGCATTTCGTGCCTGAACATCTGCACGTATCCATTCATATTCCGATACTGCTCCCTGCTGATATTTTTTGAATATAATTTTTGCATTTTCAGCGCTGTTTTCGTAACTGCGTTTTATCACTTTGTAAGAATCCTGTGCAAGTAAAATACCGTAATATGCTTTCGTAACCTGATTTACAAGATTAATTTTCGAAGCGCGCGCCGATTCAAGAGTCATGGCAAGTTCAATTTCGCTTAATTGAATGGTAGCCCACAACTGAGGTGCAATAATTGGCAACGAAGCAGAAACGGCTCCTGTAAATGTATTATCCTGACCAACTTCTATACCCTCGGGGCGCGGAGGCATGCCCGGAAACGAAAAAAACATTTTTTGTTTTTTGATAGCCCGCTGGTAAGCTGTAGAAAGCGACACATTGGGCAACAAACCTCCAATGCGCTCGTTTTTTGTATATTCTACACGCTTTATTTCCTTGTTAGCCACTTTTATAGTTAGATTCTCGTCTAATGCAATTTCAATCGCCCGATTGAGTGTTATCTTGAGTGTATCCTCTGCACTGAGGGTAAAATAAGGCAGCAGCAACATAACTGCTACAATGCCTGAATTAATTTTTTTTCTTTTCACAATCATTTTTTTATTTACCTGTTATTTTTGTACAAAATTGTATTATTAAAATTATTCTCTGAAAAATTAATCGATGAACTAACTATTTTAATCGATAAAATCCTGATTTTGGTTATTGGATAAATCTGTTGTCTGTCGTCATTCTATCTATCGTCCTGCTCTCTGAAATAATGCTCCCTCATATACGCAAGCCCTTTATCATTAGCAATAACATGTATCATTAAATCGATAAAAAAATCTACCAATCTTTTTTTTGAATATTTCTTTTGCGACTGCTCCATTAATTCGAAAGAATTTTTCATTTGTACCGAATGGAACAATGAAATGAGTTCAATATCCAAATCATCGCGATAAAAACCTTCAGCAATTCCCTGTCGTAAATTTAAATCAAATCCCATTCTGATGTTATTAATGTTTTCGGTATTGTGTCTTTCAAAAACTTTTGGATAGAACTTCTGAATGTCAGCCCACAATAAATGTGGTGTACAATCAACATCTTTTTTTATTTCTTTAATAATAAAAATCAATGTATCAATGGCGTTTTTGCCTTTCATATTTTTTTCGTAACGCTCAAACCGTTTTTGTTTGTCGTAAGTCAGTATGGCATCAACCAAATCTTCTTTTTGTGTAAAATGCACATAAAAAGTTTTTTTTGATATACGAAGTTCTGAGCACACATCGTTAATTGAAACATTTCGCACACCAGACTGTATAAACATTTTCGATGCGGTAAGTAAAATCAATTCTTTTTGTTCGTCCATTTTTATGCTATTAGAAAAAAACCGTACAAAATTACTACACACCAAACAAAATTAGGCAATTAATGTTTTACATTTCATGTTAATTAATGTTAATCGTCTGATATTAAAATGTATATAACACCTAAATTGGAAACTATTAAATTATTATAGTTTCTTGGTTTCCTGAAAAAGCCTTTTTTGTTATTAAAAAAACTAACAACAAAATCACGAAGAACAATTTTCACTATATTTGTTATCAATTAAATTTTTTAAAAAAAATGTATGAAAATAGCAGAATATCTACAAGAAAAAAAAGAGCAAATTTTTGCCGAATTATTTGAATTAATAAGCATTCCTAGCGTAAGTTCGCAAAGTCAACACAAAGAAGACATATTGAAATGTGCCGAAAAATGGAAAGATTTACTTATAAAAGCCGGGGTCGACAAAGCTCAAGTATTACCCACGCGCGGCAATCCTGTGGTTTATGCCGAAAAAATAATTAATCCTGCATTACCGGTTGTATTAATTTACGGACACTATGATGTGATGCCGGCTGAACCACTTGAATTGTGGCACTCTGAACCTTTCAAGCCTGAAATTCGCGATGGAAAAATTTTTGCACGCGGCGCCGATGATGATAAAGGACAATCCTTTATGCATTATGTAGCATATAAATATCTGACCGAAACTGAAACTTTGCCCTGCAATGTAAAATTTCTGATTGAAGGAGAAGAAGAAATCGGCTCACCTCATCTTGAAGAGTTTTGCCGGGCAAATCTTGAGATGCTTTCCTGCAATACGATCCTTGTTTCGGACACTAGCATGTTGGCTGCCGAATTACCAAGTATAACCACCGGACTTCGTGGTTTAGCTTACTGGCAAATTGAAGTAACAGCAGCATCGCGCGATTTGCATTCCGGAATATTTGGTGGCGCAGTAGCAAACCCGATTAACGAATTGTGTAAAATTCTGGCAAAACTTTCAGACGGTAACGGAAGAATTACCGTTCCGGGATTTTATGATAAAGTGGAAGAAGTTTCGGACGAAGAACGAAAACTTATTAGCCAAATTCCATTCGATGAACAAGCATATAAAGATGACTTGAAAATTAACGAAACGTTTGGTGAAAAAGGTTACAGTATTATTGAACAAACAGGCATCCGTCCTGCCATGGATATTTGCGGTATCTGGGGAGGTTATCAGGGCGAAGGTTCAAAAACGGTTTTACCTGCCAAAGCTTTTGCGAAATTGTCTGCACGTCTTGTTCCGCATCAAACCTACGATGAAATTTCGAAATTGGTGGCTGAATATATCAACCAGATAGCGCCTTCGCATGTAAAAATTGAAGTGCATCACTTGCACGGCGCCGAAAGTTACGTTTGTCCTATCGATTCAGATGCTTATCGGGCAGCCGAAGCTGCTTATACTAAAACTTTTGGCAAACGACCATTACCTGTAAGGCGTGGAGGCAGTATAGGTGTAGTACCCGTTTTCGAAAAAGTGCTTGGCGTAAAACCAATTCTTATGGGCTTCGGACTTGAAACTGATGCCATTCACTCACCGAACGAAAACTTTCCGGTTGAAATGTTTCTTCGAGGAGTGGAAACGATTGTAGAATTTTACGCGAATTACAAAAAGTAATTTGATGCACTCTGATTAAATTATTCAACAATAAAGCACTGAATAATAGATTTTTGTAAAATTCAAAATTCTGATAATAAAATTTTTGCGTAAAAAATGATTAAAATAATTTTTTTTTCGGATATAAAGCATTAAGTTTACAGCACACAAGAAAAGTGCAAAATTTAACGTTATATATATATACACTTCTAATACATATTGTCATGACAAAAACAATAACATTTAACGAATTGCGTAAACTGAAGGATTCGCTCCCAAGCGGGAGTATG
>CAYQWD010000243.1:4715-5131 GCA_964420955.1 uncultured Paludibacter sp.
TAATGAACTTGGTCTGGAAAAAGAAACAGTACGAAATTATTTCGGAGGACAAAATTACAGAGATGGGAAAAGTTGCGGCATTCACATTGAACCCGGACCCGACGGAGGTTTAGTAATGCTGGACGACACCCAAATTCTGGATATAGCCTACAAAATTCTCGAAGAGCAAAAATCCTGATTTTTTTATAGATGTTTTTTTGTAAAAAGCAGCAAGCCGGTGAGGTTTGCTGCTTTTTTATAAGGCAATTGATTTAGCTTCGGAGTAACAATTCTTCATATTTTGCTGTACACACAATAAATTTGATACTTTTGTATTATAAAATAAAAAATCACTACTGACCGATAAAAAATAGTTTGAATTATTTTTTTAGCTTGTTAAATTCCTCACTATGTTCGGAATGACAGACAATCAATAA
>CAYQWD010000244.1:0-5101 GCA_964420955.1 uncultured Paludibacter sp.
GAAGTCGGCGGATTTTTCTGCATTCAAAAACGAAGACATTTTTTTTCATCCTGAAAATTCTATCGCAACTTTTAAAAGTGAACTCGAATCGATCAGCGGGAAATGTTTTATTTGTAATTCAGAGAATGACCTGGTTACACAACTAAAAAGCTATCTACATAAAAATGGAGTTGGAACACTTTTTTGCCGAGATAATCTGATTTCCGAACTTTTAAATAAACACAGTATTGTTCACACTTCAAAAGCTGATAATTTTGAAAAGATGCAGGCAGGCATTAGCCCAGCCGAAGTGTTGATTGCTCGTACTGGAACCGTTACTGTGTCTTCTGCGGGTGATTCTGGCAGGCAAATGTCTGTTTTTCCACCTGTTCATATTGTTGTTGCCGATTCATCGCAACTTGTAAATTACCCTGAAGAAGCTATAATTTTTCTCCGTAAAAAGTATGGTAATGATTTGCCATCGCAAATTTCGTTGATTACCGGACCCAGCCGGACAGCCGATATCGAAAAAACACTGGTACTCGGAGCTCACGGGCCAAAAGAGTTTGCAGTTTTTTTACTTATACAATAATCTTTTTTTATCTTTGTAATTCAACATGATTTTATACAAAAATAATTTTTGAAATTTGCAATTAATCTTCGTTTATCGGCTAAAAATAAAGAATTTAAGGGTGTGTAAGATGTTTTGAAGAATCATTTCAATATTTGTGATATCGAATTATTAATCCAATGATATAAAAAAACTACAGATTGTTAAGACATGAGTAATTTTATAGTACGTACTTTGAGTGGGATTATATTTGTTGCGCTGGTTGTAGGGTCGGTAATTTTAAGTACAGTAAGTTTTGTGGTTGTGTTTGCAGCCATTACATTTTTGGGTGTTTATGAATTTCATAAACTCACAAATAAACAGGAAACTGTAGATGTCAATCCGCTGATTGCAGCGTTTGGCGGAACTTTACTTTTTGTAATTTCACATTTTTCGGTTTCAGGCTATAAGGACTTTCCACTTTATGTTTTTTATGGTTTATATGTTGTTATAGTTATTATTACAGGGCTTTATCAGATACGCTTGAATCCAGTTCATAATTGGGCATATTTTTTAACCGGACAAATAATGATAGCTCTTCCGCTTTCGTTACTTAACTATATTATGTATGCCGATGGTTGTAATCCACTTTTGGTTTTAGCTCTCTTTATTATTATTTGGATAAACGATACAGGTGCATATATTGCAGGAGTAACTTTTGGCAGGCATCGCTTATTTGAACGTATTTCTCCCAAAAAATCATGGGAAGGTTTCATTGGCGGCGCTTTATTTTCTCTAGCAGCCGGTTTTTTATTGTCAAAGTTTATTCCCCAACTCTCACTGGTGGAGTGGTTTGCTTTCAGCGCCATAGTAGTTTTAGCAGGTACATACGGCGACCTCACCGAATCGTTGCTTAAAAGAACACTTGGTGTGAAAGATTCCGGAAACCTGATTCCAGGACATGGTGGTATTCTTGATAGATTCGACAGCCTGTTGTTGGCTTCTCCTGTTATTTTTATTTATATATCACTTTTGTTCCGTTGAAATTATTTTTTCAATTCAAAAAAGTAAATCTCTACTTGTTTTATTATTAAACTTTACCATAGTAATTTAAAATGCTGAGAATAACAGAAGTTATTTTATCTTAAACTGGCTTTTTTTAATGTTATTGCTTTAGTAACTACCTATGATAGAGCTTTTTTTGGTTTTCTGAAGCTTGAGTCCGGTATTGCTTCATGGCAAAACGTGTTTAATTTTGGTAGTGTAGGTAGCATTAATTAAAAGCTTAACGCAAATTACTTTACTGTAGAATTACTTGTAATGAGCGGCTGCTGAAAAAGGAATAATTTATTAAATGTAAATGTATGACTTGATTATTTTGTTGAATTGATGCTGAAGTTTTAAACATATTTAATAAATATGCCTGCATATAGTTGTTCAAGAATTATAACTCCTCCGGAGTTTTTCAGCAGTTCCTAATTTTTTAACCTTATTCCCTGATTTGTATTTTTTTCAAAACTTTGGACATTTTCGTAATGTATCATCAATGGTTTTGCCCGATTTCAGCCCTGACCTCTATAAGTTGTTATTTTAATTTTGCATGTTTGTTTTAAATTCAATTGTAAATGAATTTATTTTTTTGAAGTAAAAATAGCTCGAATAAAAAAAATAGTGAACTAAAGTTCAGGTAAAAGTTGTATTTTTAAACTTTATTTCAAAAATTTCCAAACGTTTTTATTTAACCAAAATTATTTATGAATCCCGATTTTGATGATATAAGGTGCTACTCCGATAGTGAAATACCTGAGGTTTTGTTGCGTTTGACTGAGGAAAAGCAGTTTATGAAAGTGTTAAGCACTGTATATCCGCTTTTGCCAAAGGAAGTTATCAAACAACGTTTAATTTCGTTCAAAAGTGCTTACGAGTTTCAGAAGCAGCTTGTTTATCCATTTCTTCAATATATTGAGGCAAATCTCACAAAAGGAATTGGATTTTTTACGCCCGAAAAATTTAATTTGTCAGGCAATTACCTGTATATTTCAAACCACCGCGACATAATTCTCGATTCGGCATTGCTTGGCGCAAAACTTATCGAAAAAAATATGGATACAGTGGAAATTGCCATAGGCGACAATTTGCTTATTTTCCCTTGGATTGAAGATTTAGTACGAGTGAACAAGAGTTTTATCGTAAAAAGGGGTTTAAGTCCGCGTCAGATTCTCGAAAGTTCTAAAAAACTATCAGCTTACATTCATTACACCATCAACCACAAGAAAAAGTCAGTTTGGTTAGCGCAACGCGAGGGCAGAGCCAAGGACTCCAACGACCGTACCCAGGAAAGTTTGCTGAAAATGTTAAATATGAACGGGAAGGGCAGTGTTGCAGAAAATTTGATGGAATTGAATATTTGTCCTATCTCCATTTCATACGAGTATGATCCCTGTGATTATTTGAAAGCAAAGGAATTTCAACAAAAGAGGGATAATCCTGATTACAAAAAACTTCCACAGGATGATTTACTGAACATGCAAACCGGAGTAATGGGTTACAAAGGTAAGGTAAATTATCGGTTGGCTGGACTAATAAGTTCTGAAATTGCTTCGCTTGCAAATCAATATTTAGAAAAATCCTCGCTAATTGCCGGTGTAGCTGCTTTGATCGACAGAAAAATTCATACAAATTATACCATTTTTCAGTGCAATAAGATTGCCTACGATATACTTTACAAAACCAACAGATTCAGCAAAGAATACACCATGATGGAAAAACTCGATTTTGAACGTTATATTGAAAAACAAACAGGCAAAATTGATCTTGAAAACCGCGATGATGATTTTGTGATAAAGAAGATGCTTGAAATGTATGCCAATCCGCTTGTAAATTATTTGCAGGCAACTACGGATTAAAAATCATCGATAAATATACAGAACATCGCCACTTTGCGATGTTTTGTACCTTTTGAGCGTTTCTTTTGCAGGACCCGAACTTGGGTTCCCAATTCCGTAACTTATATCGAAAACCGTTCCACACCCATTGCAGACTGCTTGTCCAAGATTGTTTGGATATACTTTTATTTCACGTTGTGCTTCGTGCGGACATGCCATGTCAAATGCATAGTAATTTCCATCAAATCCAGTGTAAACTATTATTCCTCCGAAACCTATCGCATCGGTCTCAAAAATTCTTTTTTCGAAAATCAAATATTGATTAATGGAATTACGAAAGGTTGGATAAGTGGTAGTTAAGTTAAGTTGCAAATGTACGGGATAATCGGGAATTGACGATATAACATTATCGTAACATGCAGAAAAACATGTTGTTACGAAAACGAAAATCATTATCTTGAAATGTTTTATCATTATTATTAATACATTCATTCCGAGAATTATCTATTTTTTGTACTCCGTGAAGTTCAATCAGTTTAATAAATAAGCTATTTTTTATTAATTTCCTAATTCACCAATTCATCAATTCACCAATTACTAATTTCCCAATTCACCAATCCGCCACAATTCCTCATCGGTAAAGTTCAAATTATCAAGTGCTTTAATATTATCGCTTAATTGTTGAACCGAGCTTGTGCCGACAATTACGGAAATTACTGACTTTTGATGGAAGCACCATGCAAGTGCCATTTGAGCAAGTGTTTGACCTCGTTCGGAAGCAATCCCGTTAAGTTTTCTTATTTTTTCTACAATTTCAGGTGTGATTTGTTCTGTTTTCAAAAAGCCATAACTATGAGCTGCTCTTGAATGTAAAGGTATGCCATTTATATATTTATCGCTCAATAATCCTTGAGCCAGAGGCGAAAAACCAATAAAACCTACTCCGTTTTCCTGTGCTGATGAAAAAACTTCCTTTTCAGCTTCGCGAGCAAAAATGCTGTAACGTCCCTGATATATTAGGCAGGGTGTTCCGTTAGCTCTTAGAATTCGATATGCTTCGAGTGCTTTCTCTTCGGGATATTTTGAAATGCCAACATACAAGGCTTTTCCCTGTCTCACTATATCGGACAAAGCTCCCATAGTTTCTTCAATTGGTGTGTTTGGATCGTATCGATGGGAATAAAAGATATCTACATAATCAAGTTTCAGTCTGGTAAGGCTCTGGTCGAGGCTTGCCAATAAGTACTTTCTTGAACCGCCATCGCCATAAGGACCGGGCCACATTTCGTGTCCGGCTTTCGTGCTGATAATTAATTCATCGCGATGTGAAGAAAAATCTTGTTTAAGAATTTTTCCAAAATTTATCTCTGCGCTGCCAAAAGGAGTTCCGTAATTGTTAGCTAAATCAAAATGCGTTATACCATTATCGAAGGCATAATACAACATTTTTAATGCTTCGTCCTTATCATCGACATCTCCGAAATTATGCCATAATCCAAGTGAGATGCAGGGAAGTTTCAAACCGCTACGCCCGCAATTTATGTACTGAACAACTTTTTCATAGCGTCCCTCATCTGCCTTATATTTTTTGGATTCTTTTTCTGACATATTTTTTATAATATTTTTCTAAGAACATGACAAAAATTTATATATATATATATGATTTTGAAGAAAATAGAACGCTGAT
>CAYQWD010000245.1:0-5084 GCA_964420955.1 uncultured Paludibacter sp.
TGAACTGACTGGTAAAGTGGCCGAAAAAGCATTGGTTGAAGCCGATATTACCGTAAACAAAAACATGGTACCATTCGATAGTCGTTCGGCATTCCAAACTTCGGGTATCCGTCTCGGAACACCTGCCATCACAACCCGTGGAGCAAAAGAACCGTTGATGGAAGAAATTGCAGAAATGATTGAAACTGTGCTTTCTAATGTTGAAAACGAAACAGTTATTACTTCAGTTCGTGAACGCGTGAATAAAACAATGGAAAATTATCCGTTATTCGCTTATTAGAATAATATTCAAGATCGAAAAATGAAAATTGGGAATGCGGAAAACAATTTTAAAGATGCTTTTCAATCACGGATTTAAAAAATTTGCCACAGAAATAATTCGGTTTTATATTGCAAATAGCAAAAAAGAAGAATTAAGGATAATAGGTTAACCTTTTTTCAGATCCGGAACATCGGTGGCAGCTAATTTTCGTGTTTATGCTCGAGGGCGTTCTGATGCTGAGAGATATTCAAAACTATGTATTGTTGTTGAACTGATTGATGAAACACATTTTTGGTTTGAATTATTGGAATCATTTGAACTATTCAAACCCGAAATAATAGCAAATCTCAAAACGGGAAGTTTTTGAACTATTGAAGTTATTCTCTTCAGTACGTTCTAAAATGAAAGGCAAGTAATGTTTTATCATTTTTTTATTCTTCAATCTTTATTTTACATTTTATGTTTGAACACATTCTTAATCTCACTTCTCATACTGATATTTCGGTTTTTTATGGCGTAAATAATTGTAATATGCAATTATTAAAAAACCTGCATCCAACCATAAGAATTGTTGGGCGTGGGCATATTATAAAAATTAGTGGTAGCGAAGAAGACGTTGAAAAGCTGGTTTCGAACATAGAAAAGCTAGAGAAATACTGTCTGAATAACAATGATCTCTCGGAGGAAAATATAGTTCAGATAATTAAAGGCAACACTCCATCAGAAATTCGTTTCAACAACCTTATTCTACACGGTGTAAATGGAAAATCCATTTTGGCACGAACTCCAAACCAGCAAAAGTTAGTCAAAGATTTCGAAACCAACGATTTACTTATTGCAATTGGTCCTGCCGGATCGGGAAAAACTTACACTGCTATTGCACTAGCTGTCCGTTCACTGAAAAACAAAGAAATTAAAAAAATTATTCTCAGTCGTCCTGCAGTGGAGGCAGGTGAAAAACTCGGCTTCTTGCCAGGCGATATGAAGGAAAAGATTGATCCGTATTTACAACCGCTTTACGATGCGCTACAGGACATGATTACACCTGTTAAGTTGAAAGAATATATGGAAAATGGCACCATACAAATTGCTCCGTTAGCCTTTATGCGCGGACGAACACTGAGCGATGCCGTTGTGATTTTGGATGAGGCTCAGAACTCTACCGTTTCACAAATAAAAATGTTTCTGACCCGCATGGGTTTAAATAGTAAAATTATTGTAACAGGTGACATAACGCAGATAGACCTTCCTTATCAGCAGAAATCCGGTTTAATTGATGCATTAGAAGTTCTTAAAAATGTAAAAGGAATTGCGAAAGTTGAGTTCGATGTAAAAGACATTGTGCGCCATAAATTGGTACAGAGGATTGTGGAAGCGTATGAGAGAAGGGAGAAGAAACCCTTAGCTCATAAAAGAGAAAAAGATTGAGTCCTTTCAGGACAAAAATAACACATAGCAATTTGACTTGAAAAGTTTCCCGATAGCTATCGGGATTCTTAACCGTATGGTTAACGACCTATAGATTAAATAAGCAATAAGAATCTGACTGAAATTCAGGGCAAAATAAATAATATAAACAACTAAATTAATGAACGCACTAACAAACACCGATTTCCATTTCGATGGTCAGAAAAATGTATATCACGGCAAGGTGCGTGATGTATATACAGTAAAAAACGATTTACTTGTTATGATTGCCACTGACCGTATCTCGGCTTTCGATGTGGTATTGCCCAAAGGCATTCCTTACAAAGGACAAATGCTGAATCAGATTGCGGCCAAATTTCTGGATGCTACTTCCGATATTGTACCTAACTGGAAGCTGGCCACACCCGATCCAATGGTTACTGTAGGTCTTCGTTGCGAAGGTTTACCTGTTGAAATGATTGTTCGGGGTTATCTTTGCGGAAGCGCATGGAGAGCTTACAAAAGCGGCGTACGCGAAATATGTGGCGTAAAAATTCCTAATGGAATGTACGAGAACCAACGTTTTCCGCAACCTATCATCACTCCTACTACCAAGGCAGAATACGGTCTGCACGACGAAGATATTTCACGTGAAGAAATTCTGAAAAAAGGACTTGTTTCGACCGATGAATATGCACTGCTCGAAAAATACACTATGGAACTTTTCCTGCGTGGAACCGAAATAGCCGCTCAACGAGGATTGATTCTTGTGGACACCAAATATGAATTCGGTCGCCGCGATGGTAAAATTTACCTGATTGATGAAATTCATACGCCTGACTCTTCACGCTATTTCTATGCCGATACTTATCAGGAGCTTTTCGACAAAGGTGAACCTCAAAAACAACTTTCGAAAGAGTTTGTACGCGAATGGTTAATGGAAAACGGCTTTCAGGGAAAAGCAGGCCAGCAAGTGCCCGAAATGACCGATGAAATAGTGGCTGGTATCAGCGAACGTTACATGGAATTATTTGAAAAAATCAGCGGAGTAGTGTTCGAAAGATCCGATATAAGCGATATAACTTCCCGAATCGAAAAAAATGTGATGGAATATCTGAAAACAGTATAATTCTTTACAATGTACAATTTACTGATTTACAAGTGAATCTAATTTTTAAATAAATATTGTAACTCATAAATGTATAAATAGTAATTTAGCTATTTGGAAGTTCGGGAAAAAGCACTATCTTTGCACCGCTTTAGAAATTAAGCATGCCAATGGAGAGATGGCAGAGTGGTCGATTGCGGCGGTCTTGAAAACCGTTGAACTGAGAGGTTCCGGGGGTTCGAATCCCTCTCTCTCCGCAAAAAATATATGTAAATCGTTGAAGCAGAGCGCATTCAACGATTTTTTTTTATTTTCCGATTCTGTTTTGAATTATTTATCTTAGTTCGGTATGTTTGCTTTTTAAAATGTTGATTTTGACAACTTAACAATTATTTGCTTTTTTGCTTAAACAATTTTGAGAGAGTTTCAGTTAGATTTTGAAGTAATTATAACATTCAATGAGTTCTAAAAAAGAAAATGCATCCAAATGGCTTGTTAAATGGACATTAGAAGCCAGAACAACATATATATCTGCTTCGTTTCTTACAGTTTTAAGTACAGCATGCTTCGTTGGTTTTAGTTGGTTTTTATCTGATTTTGCAGCATTGTGGCTTATTAACTCACAGCTTTCAGGCATAAAATTATTGTATGCCACTACTTTGATTGCAGGACGTTATGTTTTTGCTCACTTTGCAGCAATTGTAAATTACAATGCTGGAAATGTGATAATAACACGAATAAAAAAACAACTATATCCAAAATTACTGCAAAACAATCAAACCGATTCGATATCAAGCACATTGCTTGTAACAAGGGCAAGCGATGACTTACGACCCTTTTTCTCATTTTTTATTCCATATCTCATAGCATCAGTATTGGTAAGCGTTGAATTATTGATTTTTGCATTCTGGTTCGATAAATGGGTAGCTTTTGTTTTATTAATCACATTTTTAGTTATTCCGGTTCAAATGATGGTGATTGGCATAGGCGCTGAAGCTTTGCATAAAAAACATATAGATCTTTTTATGAAATACTCAGCAGTTTTTTACAACCGTCTCCAGACTATTGCAGAAATTGTAAATCTTAATAATTTCAACGTACAATATCGATTTTTGTCAGAAAAAAGCATTACTTTAAATAATGCCACTACTAATGTAATGCGGGTTGCTATTTTGTCTTCGGCTGTGCTTGAACTGTTTGTTACCATTGCTATTGCTGCTGTAGCTATATATCTGGGGATGAGTCTTCTCGGCATTATGCCCGGGCCTAATTATGGTAAAGGGTATGATTTCCATATCGCTTTATTTTTATTAATGTTAACACCGTATTTTTATTTTTATTTACGCAAATTTGTGAGCGCCTATCACGACAGAAATCGTGCTTTAGCTGCAGCAAAAAACATTATGCCAATTTTTCAGAATGAAGACATAACTTTTGAAATTGATAAAAATGAAAAAATTCAGTCTATAAAAATAGAAAAAATGAGCTTTTCTTATCCCGATTCGGCAGTAAAAGTGTTGCACAACATACATATTAATCTGCCTTCAAAAGGTCTTGTGCTTGTAAAAGGTATTTCAGGTTCAGGAAAATCTACTTTTTTGAAAATACTTACAGGAAATTTAAGAGTAGATGAAGGTGAAATTTCAATAAATGGTCATGATAATGAGTGGTCCCAGGAATGGCTGAAATTTAATTCATCGTATATGAACCAATTTCCTTTTCTGTTCGATGGAACTTTGCTTTATAATGTTTTTTTAGAAAAAACAGGAAAAGACTTAAATGATTATCCTGCTTTTTTGGATAGAATTCTGACAAAAAAAGAAGAAGGCTGGAACTCTGAACTTTCTCATAATGGCAAACAACTTTCAGGTGGTGAAAAGCAATTGCTTACATTAGCGCGAATGATGCTACATCCTCGCCCTGTAGCAATTCTCGATGAACCAACAGCAAATTTAGATTCAGACACAGTCGATATTATTCTCGAACAAATTCTAAAAATGTCAGAAGATAGATTGGTAATAGTAGCATCGCACGAAGATAAGTTCATTTACATCGCCAATAAAATTCTCAATCTGAACTGGGGCGAACAAATAACGGAATGATAAATAAATTTTTTTTACCTAAGTACATGACAGAAATTTATATATATATGATTTTGAAGAAAATAGAACGCTGATTAAACGGATTTTAAACGGATTTTAATCTCGCCTTTGGCGAGATGATTTCAGCTACTTTTCTTGATCCAATCTTGCTTGCAAGATTTAATCCATTTGATCTCGGATACCGAACGACCGCTATTTTGCGGTC
>CAYQWD010000246.1:0-5062 GCA_964420955.1 uncultured Paludibacter sp.
CCAAACCAGAAATTCCTGCATTTAGAACAGCATTCATCACTGAAGCACCCGATCCAAATACTGACACGTTACGAATGGTATTACCTGCAATGCTGATTGTTCCGGTGGCAGCATTATTTATTCCGTTCAGGGTGCAAACTGCAGTTGTAACTCCATTGGTACCTATAGAAATAGAGTTGGCAATCGATGCGCTGCCAATATTATTTGATGAGATTGTATATTGACCAGCGCCAGCAGTATATATGCCATGAAAGGTATAACCAATAGCTGCAGTTCCACCTGTATTAATACCAGCAATCGCATTGTTTTGCAAATTAACACTGCTGTTTGAAGTTGCGTAAATCCCTGTTATTACACCAAGCGATGTTGTTGATGTAATATCTATTGAACCAATCACTGTAGATGAGCCTACAACATTTCCACTTACGGTACCTACATTAACCGTTCCGCCTAAAATGGATATTCCTGAAAATATTCCGGGAAAAGAAGTTGAGCCGCTGGATGTTGAAAATGAAATTCCTGCAACTCTATTGCCCTGAACGCTTGATGCAATGGTTGTACCAACCGTTAGTTCGATTGCACGGAATAAATTAGCTACTTCACCCCCATAAGAAGTTTTTCCGGTAGATGAAGCATTGTTAAAACCAATAATATTATTCTGAATGACATAACCCACTCCAGAAGCAGTCAGTATTTGAATCGCTCTATGAGTAACTCCTGCGGTCGAAGTTCGGGTCGCAGTTTGAAAAAATTTATTTCCACTGATATTCCATAAAGAGCTGTTGGAGGCTACAAAAATCCCATTCGATGCAGATGCGCTATTGAAGTAATCCTGGATATTATTATTTGAAATAGTATTGCCACTATTATCAATAACAATAGATGTCCCTGCAGAATAAATAGCATTTGTAGGCAAATTAGTTCCTGCCGGTCTGATTGTATTGTTTGAAATTGTATTACCATCATTACCTGTGCTTACTCCGGTTGAGAACAAAATTGTTCCTAAAGTAGTACTTGTTCCGGAGCCTTCGATAATACAATTGGTTATCGTATTATTAGAAGCATCTCCAATAAATCTGATAGTGGATGCTGATGTTGAAGTATTTGTATTTCGAATTGTAAGCGAACTTCCACCTGAATTGATTCCATCGATAACAACATTATTTGCACCATTCAGGTTAATTAATGGACCTGCGATTGAACCTGTGAGTGTAGTAGCCAAACCTGCATTGGGTTTTATGGTTAATGTATAATTATTTTGACATCCGTAAATAATTGCGTTTAAAGAGTTTGCTCCTGTTTCGGCAATATCTGCATCTAAAATTGTTGCAGTAAGATTGCCTTTTAAACCACTGGCATTTATAGCGCTAAACAACCCGCCAACACCTGTAAGCGATGGATAAGTACCTGCAGACCCAATAGTAACATTTCCGCTTAACCCGGGAAGTATTGTAAAACTATTTATTGTACCACCAATTGGAAATGCGCCCGAAGTTAATGCAACACTCGTTTGAGCAGTAGCAAAAGTTCCAGCATTAATTCCAACATTGGGTGTTTCAACCAAATCTTGTGCTACCACAAAATACTGCACAATAGTTCCGGGTGAGACTCCTGTTCCTCCACTAAGTAATGTATAATTAAAACTAAAACTAAAAGGTGAACCGGCATTTATCGCTTCTACCCATTTCCAGCCCGCAGTTGCAGAAGTATTGGAGTTGAAAACATTTGAATCTGTTGATCTTTTAAAATACACTCTTGGGCGAGTTCCCGATGCTACATTCACTCCCGTTGCATCGTTTATGGTTGCTACAAGACTTTGGTTGTCCAAACAACTATTGTTAGTCAGTAAAGTATACGAAATGGAAGGAGCGCTTGTATCAACCAATAAGAAATCACCTTCATCAGCACCAATATCAGGACCTGTTGTACTTGTACCGGTATAACCGGAATTGCCTTGACGAATTTGACCATCAAAGTCATTTGTTATACCTGTGATGTTCACAGCGCCACTTTCAATTTGAGTTGCAACAGCAGGATTGATACGCAAGAAATTTGGATTTGCTCCATTAGTACTTAAAAATGTGGGATTCTCAGTAACTGTTGCCTGATCTCGTGGAGCAATTGTTCCAGCAGTAAAAACACCGGCTTTGTATGCAGCCAATGTTTGAGCTGTACTCGTTCCATCAGCATAAATCAAATTTACAGCGCTGGGAGTTCCTGCAAAAAACAAATTGTTATTCGATGTGGAAGCATAGTTTGCTAAAGCATTTGAGGTACCTGCACTTCGACGAAAAGCCACTGTTTGCCCTGTTCCTTTTGCTGTGGAAAGGTTTACAATAATATTATTTCTTAAATCAAGCGTTGCAGTTGTTGCTGTGGTACTGATTGTATGATGAATTCCTGCAGAACCGAAATTTGTGCCGGTTGATGTAGCATTCAAATAAATGGTATTGTAAAAGACATTATTTGTAGAAGTGGTTCCTGTAGATAATACACTAATACCCCTGACTGCGTTTGCAAGACTCATAAAAGGTGTACGAATATCACCTATCAAATTGTTACTTATGTTAACTACCAAATTTGCTGTTGTACCTGAAACTTGTATACCTTGAACAAATCCTGTTGTAATTGATGTACTTGAAGATGAAATATCATAAACCTTATTACGATTAACAGTAACTATAGAACCGCCTGACACCCAAATACCACTGATTGTACCTGTAGTATTTGCATTAGCTGTAATTCCATTAATAGTATTTAAATAACAGTTCACGAATGTTCCACCGGAAATATGAATCCCACGTACCGTTCCCGTAGTAAGGGTATTTCCCGTAAGATTATTAATATTGTTGCTGTAAATATTCTTATGCGTCCCTGCCGTTACTGTTATACCTGAAACTGTGGTTGCGGCAACGCCACCTGTTGAGTTTAAATTTTGAATTGTATTTGAATAAATGTTATCATTGCCTGCTCCGGTTGTAATACCTGTAATTGAACCGGCGCTGTTAATATTGCTGATAGTGTTGTTTTTTATAGCATTGTCGGCATTAGTTATGTTTACATTCAATACAGTTATCGCACCGGTACCACCTGTCCAATTATTAAAAATATTTCCATCAATTGTTTTAACGTAATTTCCTGTTCCGGCATCGGTATTGACCCATCCATTAATTGTAGCTGCTCCGCTTATGGTAATATTCGAAAAATTGTTGTTATTATTGTTAATTATTACATTATTATTGTTGGTTGAAGAGGTACTTGTAAATAAAGTAATTGCTCCACTTGTTGCTGTTCGGGTAAAAGAATTTATAATGCTGTTATTGTTAACATTCTGTACTCCGTTTGATGGCATTATTACATTGTTTTGAATAAATATAATGGCACCTGAAGTATTTACATTAAGTTCTGTTAAAGTATTATTGTTAATATTCTGTATTAATGTTGCTGCTGAATTAATAAAATAGGTATGAGTGTTTGTTCCTGCCACTGAATGCACAATACCCCTTATATTATTATTCTGCACTGTTAGTTCACAACTTGCGGCTCCGTTCGAATTACTAATCCCTATTAATGCGGCAGAATTAGCCACGCTGTAAGTAATTAAACCGCCATCAGAATTTCCTAATTGATTGTTGTTAATATTAATAATGTTAAGTACAACTCCGGAATTTGAGAGAGCAGTAAAAGTACCTGTTGCAGCAGTTTTTATATGATTCCTGATAATATTATTGTTCAAATTTAAGGTTGCTACAGCCGCTGAATTTGTTATAGGTACAAAAATACCCGTTCCGGTATTTGTTCCGGAAATAACTTTGTTATTATTAATATTTAAAGCGCCCGAACCGGCAGAGTTTAATATACCACTAAAAACTGAAGCTCCTGTTCCATAAACTGAACAGTTTTGAACTGTATTATCATTAATTGATATCGTACCAGTGGCTAAGTTGTAAATTCCTCGGAAAGTACACACCGGAGTAGATGTAATTCCATTTGTTCCAATTCTTATACTATTTGACGTAGTAATACTTCCAACAGTATTGTTTGAAATTGAATAATTTCCTCCTGTGCCGTTTGTATAAATTCCGTTGAAAGTGTAGCCAATCAAATCGGTTCCACCGGTACTGATAGAGCCAATTTTATTATTATGAATATTGATAGTGCTTGTTGTTGCAGCATAAATACCAGCAATAACACCCAACGAAGTTGTGGAAGTTACGGTGATTGACCCGCTTCCGGTTTCAGCGCCTATGGTATTACCGGTATTTGTCCCGATATTCACTTGTCCACCCAAAATTGATATTGCTGAAAATATTCCCGCTGTAGTAGTTAATCCATTAGTGGTTGAAAAGTTGATATTACTAATGATATTGCCCTGAACATTCGATGCAACTAATGTTCCAACGTCCAATTCAATAACCCTGAACAAAGCATTTTGCCCTGAATACACTGTGAACCCAGAAATATTAGCTTCAGCATCAGCGTAACCTATTATATTGTTGCTCACATCAAAGTTTACACCCGAAGGAGATATTACATTTATTGCCCTGTGTGTCAACCCAGCAGTTGTAGTAGTGCGGACAGAAGTTTGGAAAAACCTGTTATTTGAAATTGTCCAAGCCGAACTGTTCGATGCAATGTTTATTCCACTTGAAGATATGGTAGCATTAAAATAATTGAAAATATTACAATTTTGTATTCTATTATTACTATTATCAGCCGCCACCGATGTACCTGCTGAATAAATTGTGTTGGTTGGTGTTGTTGCCCCGTCTTTGATATTACAAAATTCAATGATATTATTGTCGTTTCCATTCACAACGCCTGTACTGAACGCAATAACTCCACTTTCAGCCGATGTGGTTACACCTTGAATAGTACAATATCTGATTGTGTTTAAGGAAGCATCGTTAATGTACAGAATTACTTGACCACCGGTATTTGTGTTTGAAATTAACAGGTTTGTAGCCCCCGACAGGTTCACTCTGCCATCTATGGTTACGTTGTCGGCTCCATTTAAATAAATCAACGGCCCGATGATATTTCCTTCAATCTTAAGATTTGG
>CAYQWD010000247.1:0-5051 GCA_964420955.1 uncultured Paludibacter sp.
TACATGACAAAAATTTATATATATATGATTTTGAAGAAAATAGAACGCTGATTTACGCTGATTAAACGGATTTTAATCTCGCCTTTGCGTTTGACCTCGGATACCGAACGACCGCTATTTGCGGTCTGTCGGGTAAATTCTACATCAGTCTTACGATAGCTATCGGAATCTGCGTTCTATTTTTTGTCATGTACCAAGTTCTAAAAAAGATTTATTTTATTACATTACACAAAGAACACAAAATTTTTATTTTCACATCGTGCTAATAATCTGATACTTAAACAACGGACGCAAAGAGAAAAACCTAAAAAGTTTTTCTTTGCGTCTTTGCATCTTCGCATCTTTGCGTTCAGAATAATATTTTTTACAACCAACCATTGTCAATTAGAAATGGAGAAATACAAAGTTAGAAAAAATGCAATAAAAGAGAAATTGAAAATTTTTCGAAACAATAAAAATTCAAATCTATATTTTGTGGTTAAAACGAAAAAGAAGAAACTCAATTGATTATTTTAATTCATTGTTGACTGCAAAAAATCAACAGATTTTTCGCTTCGCTCTGAATGACAGCATTTTGTATTCAATTTTTTAATATAACTAGCTGATTATCATTTCGAACGAAGTGAGAGATTTCTTTTTAGTCATTCAAATTTTTAACACCAGACAACACTTATTTTAATTATTTCATATTTTTTAGCCTCGATGAAAAAAATTAACAAAAGAGATAAATGCCAAACATGGCAATTCAATTTTCAAAAAAAAACTTCGGAGTTAAAAAAAAAGTATATAAATTTTATACCAAAAGTTTTATTAATCAGAATTAAAGCTATATATTTGCAGTCCGTTTGCAACAAAATTTTTTAAAAACATAAATTACTAACAAATCAAAAAACATTACCAAAATGACAAAAGCAGATATCGTAAACGAGATTTCGAAAAATACAGGTATCGATAAGGCAACTGTATTGACAACTGTTGAAGCTTTTATGGAAGCTGTAAAATTATCACTTTCGAAAGATGAAAACGTTTATTTAAGAGGTTTCGGAAGTTTTATTATTAAAGAAAGAGCTGAAAAAACTGCCCGTAACATTTCAAAAAATACAACAATTATTATACCTGCTCACAAAATTCCGGCATTTAAACCTGCTAAGACTTTTGTAAGCGTTGTAAAATAATTTTTAATCAGTAAATTATAAATACAAATGCCAAGCGGAAAAAAAAGAAAAAGACATAAAATGTCGACGCACAAGCGGAAAAAACGTTTAAGAAAAAACAGACACAAAAAGAAATAAAACTGGATTTTGAGTCTAAAATAGTTTTTCAACGTAAAACAAACTTAAAAACAATATCTGGTTTTAAGTTTGTTTTTTTTTAAAATTGAACATTTTAATACAGAAAAAGTGAATAGCGAATTAGTAGTAGATGTACAAACATCTGAAATTTCTATTGCGCTGCTCGAAGACAAACGTTTAGTAGAATTTAACCAGGAAACCCGCGAAGAACAATTCTCGGTTGGAAATATCTATCTGGGCAAGGTAAAAAAAATAATGCCCGGTCTGAATGCAGCCTTTGTAGATGTAGGACACGAAAAAGACGCTTTTCTTCATTATCTTGATTTAGGTTCAAATTTCAACACACTTTATCAGTTTTCAACGCAGATATTAAGCGACCGAAAAAAAATACCTGCGATACAGAAAATTAAATTATTGCCCGAGATCGAAAAAAACGGTTCGATCACCGATGTTCTTAAAACCGGACAGGACATTTTGGTACAAATAGCAAAAGAGCCTATTTCAACTAAAGGTCCGCGGTTAACAGCCGAAGTTTCATTAGCAGGACGATTCCTTGTTTTAATTCCATTTGCCGACAAAGTATCAGTATCGCAAAAAATTAAAACCGAAGAAGAACGTTTCCGGCTAAAACAGCTGATACAAAGCATTAAACCCAAAGGGTTCGGAGTAATTGTACGTACTGTTGCCGAAGATAAGAAAGTAGCTGAGCTCGACAACGAGTTGAAAATACTTGTTAAACGCTGGGAAGAAACTATTAGCAAAGTACAACAATCAAAAGGGGTAACCCTTATAATGGAAGAATTAGGTCGCACAGTAGGGATTATCAGAGATTTATTCAACACAAGTTTCAAACAGATTTACGTTAACGATCAGAAGATTTTTAACGAAGTAAAAGACTACGTTGAACTGATTGCACCCGAAAAGAAGGATATTGTAAAACTTTACAAAGAAGAAAATCCGATTTTTGACAGTTTTGGCATTACAAAACAAATAAAATCAGCGCTCGGAAAAACCGTCTCGTTTAAAAGCGGCGCATATCTCATAATTGAACATACCGAAGCTTTACATGTAATTGACGTTAACAGCGGAAACAGATCGAAAGCCGGTAGCGGACAGGAAGATAATGCGCTGGATGTAAATCTGGCAGCTGTTGATGAAATTGCAAGACAGTTAAGATTAAGAGATATGGGAGGCATTATTGTTATTGATTTTATCGATATGCACGATGCCGAAAATCGCCAGAAAGTTTTTGACCGAATGCGCGAGGTAATGCAAAACGACAGGGCAAAGCATAATATTTTACCTTTGAGTAAATTTGGTCTTATGCAAATGACCCGACAGAGAGTGAGACCGGTTACATTTATCGATATTGAGGAAACTTGCCCGACTTGCTTCGGCACCGGACATACCAAACCTTCAATACTTTTTACTGATCAGCTCGAAAATAAAATTGAATTACTTAGAAGCAAACTGAACATTAAAGAATTTACTTTACATTTACATCCCTATGTTGATGCGTATATTTCAAGGGGCATAATTTCTCTTAAGTTACGTTGGAAATTTAAGTTCGGAAAAGGCTGTAAGGTAATTCCTTCTGAAAAAATGGGATTTCTTCAATACAAGTTTTATGATAAAAAAGGAGTTGAAATAAACCTGCAAGAAGAAAAAGAAAAGATTTCTTGAAAAATTAAAAAGCTGCCCTTAAAAAAGGCAGTTTTTTTTTAATCGTAAAAAGTCCACGTAAGTCCCATTTTAAAAACTGCAGGAAATAAAGGATACTTTGGCATTGAGAAGTAAGCTCCTTTCATTATCAGCTGATTTACATGATAGTATTCAAGAAAAAAACGAGCTCGTTTCAGATGAAAAGTTCCATAAACGTTCATTTGCGGGTAATTACCTACAAGCATTTCCCGCTGATTGTAGAATCTGCCTGTTGCAGGCATATACCCTGGAGCGTAATACGCAGTGTGATATTTCGCATTCAATCCGAGTTGAACCGTAAGCACATCGAACCTTAAATCAGTGTAATAAAAATTATGATGCAACACAAGCATTGGCAAAGGCAAAGTTTCGGAGTTAGAAGTTAACTGATAAACCACATCGTTTTCCAGACCAAATTTCCCCAGACGAAAATCTTGTTTTAGCCTGGCTGTAAGTACTTGCACATTTCCATCGTATTGTACAGGCAAAGCCAACGCATCGTAATAAATCATTCTGCTGATATTTTCCACGTTCATTTCAAACGAAAACCTTCGGGTAGGCACAGCTATTGTTCCGCCAATGTGCGTTTTGTAGGTTTTCGAAAAATTATTGCTCCATTTAAAATGATTTGACAAATAATTCTGTACAAAAAATTCAGGCTCGTTGCTTTTCACAAATCCATTGGCTTTGAGTGTTAAACTGTCTTTTCTAATTTTAAAGTTACCGGCAATAAATGCACCAAGATTAAAATCGCCAGCTTTGTAACCAATCATGGTTATATCAGCGTTGAAATTATAGTGTAAAAATCTTCCCTGATCTTTTGATAAAACTGCACCAATTTTTGTATTCGATTTTAAACTGTGATTGATGAGCGAATCCTCAATAAAAGAAAAACGTTCAATGCTGTTTTCTGCAAAAGCCGTCAGTCCAAATTTCAGCCATTTATTGAATTCCTCTGCCATACCTATGGCAAACCTGTTTGTTAGTGTTTGTTGAGCTGCCGTATCGTTTGTTTGTACCGCATTCAGAAAAGTATTTTTATAGAAAGTTTTCTCTACCGATGGCTCAAAATATTTTTTTCGTCCATCGTCGTACCTGATTGTGTGAATAAACCTGGTAACAGGCACAAACTGCGTAAGCAGTGAATCTTTTTGATCAGGAAGTGGACGCCGGATTCCAAGCGTATAATGATGATTATAAAAAAACTGCAAATACAACAAATCGGAGTAACCCTTAATGTTAACAGGAATGTTCTTGGCATTTGTTCCGCGTGGTGGATTTGTGATATAATTTGTGTGAGTAATCCCTCCATTTTCATAATTGCTATGCCGATTGAATGCAAAAAAACCTTTCGATGAATATCTTTCACTATCGTAAGTACCAAAAAGCGTTCCGGCGAACCGTTTTGCAGCCTGATTCTGATATTCACCTTTAGCGTAAAGATAATCGAGATTGATGCCAAAATTCAATTGTTTATTTGCATTGGCAGTGAATAAAAACTTAAATTGTTCCTCTTCGTTGTATTGAGTGCCTCCGGTTAGATATTTTAACTCTGTAAATGGAGTTTTTGTATTGTAAAAAGTGTGCGATTCAATAATACTAAGGTATGGATAATATGGATCGGCAAAAATAAATGGATTTGTATCGCGACGGTCTGAATAAATTTTTGATTGAATAGGCGACCCCAAATTTCCATTAAAAGAATTGGCAATGCTGTATTTGTCAATTGGATTATGATCCTGAAAATTAAGATAAAAAGTATCAACCGGAACTGAATCGGTATTGCCGAAACTATCCGTAACTTTCCATGTTTTTACATATTTATTCTGAAATGGAATTTGCGCACTCAGGGTTTGGTACGTAACAATAAATAAAAATATTAAAATTATTTTATTCACAAAATTGTTGATTATACTGACGAGTATTCATAAGTTTTCGGGAAATGCAAAGATACAAAATTATCGACATGCCACTAAAAAGCTTTTGTTATAAAAATCAAAAAGTATCACTACTAACCGACTAAACATCTGAGATTCTTCGCTACGCTCTGAATGACAA
>CAYQWD010000248.1:0-5029 GCA_964420955.1 uncultured Paludibacter sp.
GAAAACTTTGCGTCCTTCGCGTTGAGTATTTAAATGATTCTTTTTAGAATTTCGATAATGTCAATGCTTAACAGCTTGATTTAATTCACATTGTGTTATTTTATAACGACCCATTGCATTTAAAAAAATTCAAAAAATTGAGTTGCCTCCGATAAATTGTATTTTAAAGAAAATCGAAGATTTTCTCTTTGCAATAAATAATTATAAGAGAGTATTTATTAATGTTTTAACAGTTAACAGATTCTACTTCGTGACTTTGTGTTACTATATTGTTTATTCAGGATTTTCGGATAGGACTCAAAATTATGTTTTACAACATTTTTTGGAAAATATATTGAAAAATATTTTTTTAAACTACTTTTTTGTTATATTTTTGGTCGACCAATAAATTGGTTGACCAAAAAACGATATTATATGCGTATTTTTACTTTTACTTTACTTTTATTGATTTTATCAAATACAATTTATGCGGTAGTGTTGATAGATGAAACCTTTGATTATCCGGTCAGTAATCTTGCATCTGAAACTTCGTGGATTACTGAAGGTACTATTGTTGCCGGAACTGGCAGAAATATTGTTGGTTCTGCTTTAACATATTCAAATTCAGGCAAAACATATATCCTATCTGGTGTGGGAAAAACACTCAACAGCGACATTACGAATGCAGCCGATTATAAATCGTACAAACCCTTTACAACAACAGCTGTGAACAGTGGTGCACTATATATTTCTTTTTTGTACAAACCAGGCATTGCTCAAAATCAGACCAACTCAGAAGTTATGGGAATGGCCGATGGAACAAGTCAAGGTCCGAGAATTTGGGTTGGAAAAGGTATAATTAATACCAGCAATTACCGGATTGGCTTAACACGTGGAAGCACTACAGGATCGGCAGTTATTTGGGGAACGACAGAATACAGTGATGTATCGGCAACAATGTTAATTGTAATTAAATACGATTTTTCAAACTCCACAGCTTCGGTATTTGTCAATCCGGTTTTAAGTTCGGTATTTGAACCAACTGCAAATGTTATTGATAACTCTACATCAACATTCAGAACACAATTAAACAATCTTTGGTTTAGATGTCAGGGTTCAAATGCTGCCCGTTTTAATATAGGTGGCATCAGAGTAGCTACTACATGGGCTGAAGTTATGGCAGATAAGAACACTCCAAAATTAACTACACCAACTATTGGCACAGCTACTAATATAACAGGCGATAGTTTTACCGCAAACTGGACTGTGGTTGAAAATGCACTAGGATATTCAGTTTTAGTATATCAGGGAACAACATTAGTAAAAACATCAAATATATCAGGTGCTGCGGTTTCAAGCCTGACTATTACTGGTTTGCTGGTTAGCACTACTTATTCTTATCGCGTAATAGCAAAAGGAGATGGTAACAATTATTCTGACTCAAACGAATCGGAAAGTTCGCAAAGTTTTCAAACACTCAATACAGGAGTTGATTTTATTATAACCAACTTTGGACACGGTTCATGGGGAACTCCATCCACAACTACTTATTCATCCGGTAATTATCCATCATTTTCAGCAAACGGATTCAATCTTCTATCGGCATTTTTGCAAGCTGCATCGGTAACTTGTCCTTCAGGCGAATTACATACAAACAGAATTCTTGTTGATAAAGGATCAGCTGGAGGTGCTGTGGAATTTCCTGTTTTAAAAACCATAGGCGAACTTGAAATTCACGCGGCAACTGGTACAGATGCCATGAGTTTCCGACTGGAAGAATACGTAAACAATCAATGGACTTTACTCAATACATACATAACCCGTAAAACGCCTGATAGCACTTATATTATACCTTTGGTACGTAACATAAACACAAAATTTCGGATTGCAAATAACACTGGCAGCGGTTTATATATTTATAAAATTAAATCGACCACTTTACAGGAAACGCTCGAGTTAAATTTGAGAAACACATCGCCACTCGAAAATGAAGTTGTGTTTTCAAATATTAAAAAAACAATAACTTTGACATTCAACAAAAATATTGAAAAACTGAGTGGTGTAATTTTACTAAACGGTGTTGAAATTCCATTAAGTTCATGCACAATATATAATAATGTAGCTACTGTCCCTGTAAATTTAACAACTAATGCAGGATCGAATAAAAGTTACGCATTTACTGTAGGCGCCGGAACTTTTGGCGAATCGGGTAACATATCAAATGTTTCAAAAGCTATTTCAATCAATTTCCAAACTATAAAATCGGTTGTTTATCCATCAAGTTACAGCGCACAACTCGATGTAGTATATAAAAATGTAAACTCAACCAATACCCGCATGGATATTTATTATCCTTCAAATCCTTCAAATCCCGTTCCGGTTGTAATAAATATGCACGGAGGCGGATGGGTAAGCGGTTTCAAAGAAGAACAGGGAGGATTCAATATGTATTTCGATAGAGGCTTTGCAGTTGCAAATGTTGAATACAGGCTTCGTGGTGAAGCACTGGCACCTGCGGCAGTTGAAGATGTTCGTTGCGCCATGCATTATTTACTCAACAATGCCCAAACACTAAATATCGATCCAAATAAAATCATTTTTCAAGGTGGTTCAGCCGGTGGACATTTGGCATTGATGGGAGGCTACCTCCAAAACAACAGGATTTACGACAACGATTGTACACAATATCCGAATCCGATAAAAATAATGGCCGTGATTGACAAATACGGTCCATGTGATTTTTCTCAACTTTTGACTTACAGTTCACTGATAAGTTGGACAGGAAACCGTTTTACCGATCAGGTATTTTTAAATTCAATTTCGCCTATCGAATATGTAAACACAAATACACCTCCTACTTATATCATTCACGGAGATCTTGACCCGACAATTCCGTACAATCAATCGGTTACATTATATACTGCATTGCAAAACGCCGGAGTAAAAAGCAAGTTTACTACTGTGCCCGGAGGCGGACATGGAGGTTTTTCAAGCGCTTATAATACTCAAATGGAAACAGAAATAGGCGTTTTTTTAAACGAAGTGATGGCATTGCAGACCACTATAACTGAAAAGGAATTAATTTCTGAAATTAAAATGCAAATTTCTGATAATAATCTGATGATAATTTCTCCTGAAAGTGTTATAGTATATATATACGATATGACGGGTAAAGAAATTTTTCGAACAGAAAATAAAAATATAAGTTTACCTCACAAAGGTATTTTTTATGTGAAAGCAAGCAATCGGCATGGTGAGATTAAAAGAAAAGTTATGATTAAATAATTGGAATTTCAAGTACAATCAATGAAAAAAATTTTATACATCATTTTAGTGTTAATCATTTTTGGAAGTTTTTTGGCTGCTCAACCAAGAATCTGGAATATACAAAGTATAAATAATGCAAAAGCATTAAATACTGAAGCTGTTAAATATTTGATTCGGGAAGCAGATAAGAACCTTAATGCTGTACTGAAAACAGTGATGGATAAACCTGTAATTCCGCCAAGCGGTGATAAACATGATTACATGAGCATGGGACGGTACTGGTGGCCAAATCCAAATACTGCTGATGGACTACCGTATATACGAAAAGATGGCGTAACAAACCCTGAAATTGAAAAACTCGACCGCAATCCGCTTGGAAAATTCGCACGTAACGTTTACACTTTATCATTAGCATATTACTTTACAAGCAATGAAAAATATGCTGTAAAAGCAATTGATAATTTAAAAATATGGTTCGTTAACAAAAAGACAAAAATGAACCCAAATATGAATTTTGGTCAAACAATTCCGGGACATAACGCAGGCAAAGGACGCGCCGAAGGTGTTCTTGACACCTACTCATTTGTTGAAATGCTTGACGGAGTTGAATTGCTCAAAAAATCAAAGTCATTTTCGAAAAAAGACATCAAGTTGATTAAAGAATGGTTTGCAGCTTATCTTGATTGGATGTTGACTTCAGATATTGGTAAGGAAGAAAACGATGCCAAAAATAATCACGGAGTTGCTTTTGATGTTCAGGTTGCCCGTTTTGCATTGTTTGCAGGGAAAGATGATATTGCTTTGAAATTCGTATCAGAATTTCCACAAAAACGACTTTTTAAACAAATTGAACCAAGCGGCGCTCAACCGCTCGAACTTGCCCGAACTACAGCCTTTGGTTATTCAGTTTTTAATATTATTCATTTTCTGGATATGTGCCAAATAGCTAGCACTATGAACATTGATATTTTTAATGCATGCTCAATCGATGGAAGAAGCATAACAAAGGCAATAGAGTTTCTATTACCTTATTTGGGTAAAACCCCGTCAGATTTTCCTTATCAGCAAATCAAAGACTGGGACAAAGTTCAGAATGATTTCTGTTGGATATTGTTACGAACCGATAAATTAACTTCTAAAAGCACATATCAACAATATTATCAAAAATATCTGCCTGCTCAAGGCAAAGATAATAATTATATAATTTATTAATAACAATCGAGACAACTAACAATTCTAAAAATTATTTCATTATGAAAAAACTTTTACTTACAATCATTGCTGCAACATTTATTTTTAGTTCGCAGGCGCAGTTACTAATGAACGAAACGTTTAATTACAGTACTAACAAATTAGCAAATGTTGCAGGAGATCCGAACACCAATGCAGGTCCACACAATATTGTTGGAACCTGGTATAATACAGGTAAATCTGCAGATTCAAATTCAGCAACTCACAATTTGGTTGCCGATCCGTTGTATTATCCGGGTTACATAAACAGCGGTATTGGTAAACAGGTAAAAATTGACTGGCAAGGGGCAAGTGCCACTGGATCGGGAACCAACATCAGAGCCGATGTTTGTCGTTTTACAGCTGATGCTACAAAAATTAAAACTGGTACTTTATATTATGCATTTTTATTACAGGTAAACAATGCAGCTTCATTCAGTACTACACTTGGAGCTGATGCAGCCGATTGGAGAGATGTATTTTGTATTGCTGAAGGAGGTTCTGATTTGCTTGGAAATTCATATAGAGGTCGTTTTTATATTAAAATTAATGC
>CAYQWD010000249.1:0-235 GCA_964420955.1 uncultured Paludibacter sp.
GAAAACAGAGGGAATTTTAGTGTATAGTACCTGCACTTATAACCGCTACGAGAATGAAGAAAACGTGCAGTGGATTTGTGAAAAACTGGGAGCGGACTTGATTAAAATAGATGTATCGGAATATGATGGTATTGTTGTAACTGATTTTGGTTTGCGGTTTTATCCGCACAAAATTAAAGGTGAAGGTTTTTTTGTAAGTATTATACGCAAAACCACCCAATGTAACACCGTTAAT
>CAYQWD010000249.1:245-5009 GCA_964420955.1 uncultured Paludibacter sp.
AACCCGCCCCAAACAAAAGCTGCCCAGATAGTCAATATTAATAAAACTAACCGTTCGAAAGATGCAAATTTTGTTAACCTTCCATCATTTGAAATTATAAAGCTTCGGAAAGCCGAAAAATACAAATATCTTCGCACCGAAAACACACTGGTAGCTTTTCCTGAAAAATTTATCCAAGATTTGGAAATGTTTCAATCACAATTCAGATGTTATGAATGCGGACTGACACTGGGCGAGTTTAAAGGTAAAGATTTTATTCCATCGCAAAGATTCGCATTAAGTAATGATTTGGCTGTGAAAGCGATTTTAACGCTCGAAGTTGATTACAATACAGCCATCAAATATCTGAAACGCGAATCGATAGTTGCAGAAAATGCCAAACATGGTTATTTATTGGTTACCTTTATGGGAGTTGCACTTGGATGGGTAAAAAATATTGGCAATCGGTGCAATAATCTTTATCCTGCAAACTGGCGTATCAGAATGAATCTTTAAAAATTTCATAATTTGTTTCGCTCTTTGTTCTTTGTTCTTTGTTCTTTGTTCTTTGTTCAAAAAAATGAAAATAACATTTTTAGGCACCGGCACATCCACAGGCATTCCACAAATTGGGTGCGATTGCGAAACTTGCATTTCGGACGATCCGAAAGATAAAAGACTTCGTGCATCAGTTTTGATTGAAGAAGGCAGTAGCGGAATTCTTATTGACAGCGGACCGGATATGCGTCAACAATTGCTGCAACACAATATTAGACAAATTTCAGGTTTGCTCATAACACACGAGCATTACGACCATTTGGGTGGTCTTGACGATGTGAGACCGCTCGGCGAAGTCAACGTTTATGCCGAAAAAAAAGTTGCGAATGTAATCAGACAGAACATGTCGTATTGTTTTGTTGACAATAAATATCCGGGAGTGCCCGCCATTAAATTGCATGAAATAGATTTGAAGCCATTTATTGTGGATAAATTTTCAATTATTCCCGTAAGAATTATGCATGCACGTTTACCGATTCTTGGTTTCAGAATTGACAGAATTGCTTATCTCACAGATGTAAAAACCATATCCGATGAAGAGATGAACAAGCTAAAGGGTTTAGACGTTTTGGTTTTAAATGCATTGCGCTTAAAACCGCATATATCGCATATATGTTTAAGCGAAGCGATGGAACTTGCCAAAAAAATCAATGCAAAACGAACTTTTTTTACTCATTTTAGTCATCATTTAGGAAAACATTTTGCAATTCAGTCCACTCTACCTGAAAATATGTTTTTAGCTTTTGATGATTTGGTAGTGGAGATATAAAAATTATTAATTTTTACGTTAGTATATAAAGTGTTACATCTTACTTAAAAACAAGGAACAATTTTTGTTTTTATTTAAAAATTCAAAAACTTTTTCATAATCAGATACATGAAAAATAAATATTACTCAAATCTACTGTTAATATTTATCACAGTAAATATACTTAGTTCATGCTCGTCCATGCGTTATACTACACTCGATGTATTGCGTCCGGCAAAAGTTACATTTGCTCCTGAAGTAAAAAATATTTTGATAGTTAACAATACAGTAGTGCAACCTGCTGATTTCGGTCATAAAACCGAACTGATGCGCGAAAAAACCCGCAATGTATCTGTTCGCACTGACAGTTTGTCGCTCTTTGCACTTGCTTCGCTCACCGAAGAAATTCGGAATAAAGAATTTTTCAAATTTGTTGTGCTTAAAGATAAATCAATCAACAAATCAGCAGATTTCTTTTTTGTTAAAGAAATTTCGCACGATAGTGTTAAAGAGCTTACAAAAAGATATAACGCCGATGCTATTTTATCGCTGAACAGAATTAAAGTTACCGACCGCATAACCGAATATTTTATTGAAGAAGAAAGAAAATACCTTGCCGAGCTGAATGCTGTGTACGAAACACAATGGAGTATTCATTTGCCTGGCGATAATAAATACACTGTTGCCACTTTCCGCGATACAGTATTTTGGGAATCGGAATCGTCACAGCGCTAAAAAGCTTTAGATGGCTTACCCAAGCGAGAAGATGCACTGATTGATGGTGCATTATATGCAGGACAAAATACTGCAAAAAAACTGATTCCCAACTGGGAAAAAACAGATCGTTACTTCTTCCTTACCGGCAATAAATATATGAAGCAAGCAATGGACTCGGTGTATGTAAAAAACTGGCAGAGTGCCATGGAAACTTGGCAGAAAATTACACAAAAAGCATACACAAACCTTACAAAAGCAAAAGCTTCGTACAATGCCGGCATTGCTGCAGAAATTCTTGGCGATATAGATAAAGCAATAGATTTTACATCCCGCTCGCTCGACTTTTTCGAAAAATCTGTTACTACCGATTATGAATCGTACATGCTTGTTGTCGATTATTTTGATGAACTGCTGCGCCGGAAAAAAGAAGTTGAGTTGGTAAGAAAACAATTAGGAGAATGATTTATCAATCATTTTCAGACATTTAGACTGTCGGGAATATTTCCATGCAGTCTTTTTTTTTAAATGTTCAAAAGCTTAATTTGTGATATTGAAATATTAATAAAAGTAAAATTCAAAAGCTGTTCAAAAAATCACAGAAACTTTCTTATATTTACTTTCTCCACCAATGACTTAAACAATATATCGATGGATTCACTGATGAATTGAAAATTATTTTACGCACACTTAAATGTATCAAAAACGAAATTATGTAATAAATCAGTTTAATGTTATCCTTTAATTGTTCCTCAAATCCGAAGTTCGTGTGTTAGCTAACAAAAAAAAATATAGAGTAACTACTTTATACAAATTTATTATCAAAAAGTAAAATATGGGAAATATGAACTCTGTAAATACAATCTATATTTTTTAGTTTTCAGACGATTAACAATCAGACTAAATTATAATTATACATCAGGCTTATTAAACCGGATTTAATTTAAAGATTTAATTCTGTGTGAACAAAATTATAAGTCCTTTTTTCGAATTAATACACTTCATAAAGAACTTACTTCTCTTCAAAATTGTTTTTTTAATAAGTACAACAGGTTTTTCCAAAACATTTAACATCTAATACTTAATTTCATGTACAAAAAAACATTTTTCATAGTACTGTACATTTTGATTTGTGAAAACTTCGCACTCACTGCACAGGTTTTCCATTCAAGCATAGCTACAGCAGGGGGAAACGCAACCGGTACAGTCGGCACGGTAAGCTACTCGGTTGGACAAATTGTTTACACTACAGCTACCGGAACAACAGGCTCTGTAGCACAGGGTGTACAACAACCTTATGAAATAAACGTAGTATCGGGCATTGCTGACATCTACAACATCGAGCTTTATACGGCTTACCCCAATCCGGCAAGTACACATCTTATCCTAAAAATTGAGAATAATGAACTTACAAACATCATTTACAGAATTTACGACACCAAAGGCGCAATTCTTCGCTCTGAAAAAATTACAGATAACGAAACCATTATAAATTTGGGCACATTGAAACCGGCTGCTTATTTTATACACATTCAATCAGGAAACGAAGAAATAAAAGTTTTCAGAATTATTAAACATTAAAAAGTCATGAAAAAATCTATTTCAGTCATGCTGTTATTCCTGATAACGATAACAGCTTTGGCTGAATCGCCTAAAAAAATCAGTTATCAGGCGGTGGTGCGCAACATCAAAGGAGAACTTATGACCAACAAAACAGTTGGAGTAAAAATCAGCATCTACTATTATTCATCCAAAACGCTTACTGTAACCGAATATGCCGAAACACACACAAGAGCAACCAACGAAAATGGATTATTGACCGTGGACATTGGAACAGGAACACCAACTATCGGTACTTTTACCGATATTACATGGTCAACACGTACCTATTACATCAAAACCGAAATCGATACGGATGGTGGCACAAGATATAATATCACTGCTGATACCCAAATTTTGAGTGTTCCTTATGCGCTTCATGCAACTACAGCATCGGAGTTGAAATACAAAACAATTCCGTTAAATATTTATGGTGCATATTTACCCGACAATAAAGCAAGTTTCGGAACAGGATTTGGCACAGGTTCATGTATCAGTTTTCCAAATACAGAGAATTCGGCTTTTAATATGAGTTTTACCCTGCCGCGCGATTACGTTTCGGGAGACCCAATAAAAAACAGATTACTTGTAAGCGCTACAAGTACAGGAGCAATTACACTTTCGCCAAATTCCATTTCAGTGCTCAGAGCCGGAATTGCTGCAATAACCGGTATTTCAGCAAGCACAGGATTAAGTATGGACGCTATAAATATTACTGCTGCAAGTATTGTTTACGAAGTTTTTGGTGGTATCGAGTCGCCACTGCCGGAAAATCCGTTACGCCCTGGAGATGCGATTTGTTTTTCATTTTTCCGCCATGTTGTCGATGCCAATACAGGAATTTTTAAAATTCATGGAGTTGAAATAAGGTATTAATACAAATCAACCAATAATCAGAAAAAAACTTTGATAATCTATAATTGAAGGTAGTTTGCATTATAATTTATTTTACCAAAACTTACCCTAAAAGTTTTTAAAAACAAAGCATTTTTTCTGCTGAAACACCCCATGAAAATAAAATTCAGAAATCACGAAAAAAAGTTCCGGTATTATTTTTAATCACTACTGACCGATTAAAAAAATAGTTTGAATTAATTTTTTTAGCTTGTTTGATTCCTCACTATGTTCGGAATGACAGACAATCAATAAGTTAGGTTTTTGGGAGG
>CAYQWD010000250.1:0-4970 GCA_964420955.1 uncultured Paludibacter sp.
AGCACCGCCGCCTTGCCGACCAATGATTGCTTGGTTGAATTGGATATTAATATTTTTATAATTCAACAATTTCATATTTGCAATGCAAATATAGTGGAAATTTTGTGATTTTCAGATAGAAATATTAACAGGTTGCAGAAATTATAACACAATTTTCTATCAATAAAAGTTTTGAATATTAAAGTAATTTTTATTCAAAAGTGAGCCGGATTTTTATAATTTTCTTTCTGAAATTTTTTGAGATGTTTTATTCAATATTTTATCAAATGAATTTAGCGATGCGATTTCTTCGATATCAAATGCAATTTCAAAATTTTCTTCAAGCGCCATGATTAAACGTAATTGACCCAAACTATCCCAGCTTTTCAGTTCGTTTTGTTTTATCTTCGGGTCAATGTTTTCTGCAGAAATTTCAAAAATTTCTGAAAATATTTTTTTAATTTCTTTTTCGTAATTCATAAGTATTTTATTCAATTATCAGTCTGAAATCTTTTTTATCTGTTGTCGAAAATCCATATTTTATAAGAAATTCCTGTACCTGTGTATTTTTGCCGTTGTTGCAATATTTTGCTTCCAATATTTTAATACTTTGTTTTTTTAAAGTTTCAGTAATGAAGTCGAGAAACCGATATTCAACTTTACGACCTAAAATTCTGCAACTTAACAAAAAAACGTCAAGAAATGCAATATTATCTTTCAATTCAAGTATTGCAGTTCCGGTTATTCCTTCGTTACCAAATTTATCTTTATATGATAAGCTAAACATTTTGTTTTGATTTGAATTCATCATTACTTTCAGTTCGGACTCATCATATTTTTTTGCATTCAGATTAAACTGATTGGTTTTTTGAGTTAGTTGTGAAATGCGACCAATTATCTCATTGTCAAGATGTTTTATTTCAATTTTAATGTTGAGGTTTTTTAGAAACTCATCAAAGGAGTATAATTTACTTTCTGAATCTCGTTCAAAATTTCTTTTATACTGTTCGGTTTTTTCGCTGTCTTCGCTTGTAATTTTGTTTTTTGCAAAATTGGTATAAACTACATCATTAATAAACCAATAATTTAGCTCAGTTATATCATCCGGAAAGTTTGGAACTGCAATTTGCGGAAACGCCATTTTTACCATTTCCCTCTCAAAAGCATTGTCGTCGATAAAAACTATTGAGTCAAGCCCTAAATTTAATTCAGCGGCAATTTCACGAAGATTATCGGCTTTATTGTTCCAGTTAATTTTTTTTACGATAAAATCGTTCCATTGCAACAACATATTAGGGTTTCGCAAAAAAACTTCTTTTACATCTGCTTCATTATTTTTAGAAACAAGCACAAGCAGTATTCCGATTTCAGAAAGATTTTTAATATTCCGTTGAAAATCTGCATAAATTCTACCGGTTCCTTCTTCCGAAATATTCAGATTATTCCAACTGTCTTCGCCAACAATGCCCCCCCAAAGCGTATTGTCGAGATCGAGTGCAAGCACTTTCCTGGTTTTACCATCGATACAATTTATCAGATTTATTAATTCATTAGCCATAAATCTGAAGCCGGCATTTGTATATTTTATACGACCCAGATACCAGAATTTATTACTGAAAAGTAGTCGATATCCATGAAGAGTTATTAAACGATTAAAATCAAAAATATAAATTCCGTTTAATTTCTTCTGTAATTCGTAAAGTTTGTTGTTTAAATTATTAGTTTCAATTTTATCTGTATTAAGGTATGTGCCAGTAGAGTAGGGTGGTAGCAAGAAATTAGAAATTAAAAACTTAACTTTTGGAAAAAATGTTTGATAATGTTCAACTGCACTGAACAAATCGCCGGTATAATTTTTAATCACTTCGGCATCGAGGTGCAGAAAAATAATTTCGGGTTTAAAATTGAAAAGTTCAGAGTCGGGATTTGTCAATTCGGTTTGCCATTGATTATATCCGGCAAAATAATGGTTCATTTCCGGAATGGAAAGAAAACTTTTGAGCGGATCAATATTAATATTGCTAAGTATGGCTATTTTTTTCATCGAGTTATAAAAATTCATGTAAAAACACTATCGCCATCCCCATCCTGAAAAACAGCTGCATCTATTTCCTGGTTTTTTGGAAATATATATGGTCGTTTTGTAGATTTACGATAAAAGTAACCATTGTGTTTGCGTCCGAGCGACTCTGTCAGCCGTGAGTCGAAACATGTTACAGTGTCGAAATTATTTTTTTTCATCAACACTGAAATATAATTCGAAAGGCAGTTAACATGCTCATCGTTTGCATAAAGATATGAAACAGCCAAATTCGTGTCGCGAATTTTTAACAATGCAAAACCTTCAAGAACATCATTATTATAAACTTTTAACGAAAAATAGCCAAATCGATTCGATTTTGAAGAGAAAAAATACCTTTTAGATTCCTGATCGGATAGGTTGGTAAGAATCCACGGATATGTTATAATCCAATCAAAATGTGCAGATTGTCGAACTATCCGATTTGGATTTTCCGAAAAATATTTTTCCAGAAATGCTTCAAACTCATCGTCATAAACGTTATTTTCAACGATTTTATATTTTGTGCGATAATTTCGTACAAAAATATCCCGAATTCGTAATGCATTATTAATAAATTTCTCCGTTGCGCGATAGAAGGGCATATAATCTTCCCAATCGGGATATCGTGCCTGAATTAACTCGGCAAAGCACAAATTACGGTAAAAAGTTTTGCCATAAATGTATTGTGTTGGTTTAAATACGCCTAATGCTTGGTATGTTTTTTCGAGCGAAAAAAGAAAATTCGATAAAAATAAATTGTTGCGATATGATTTAAGCATCAGAAAAAATAACTGCGAAGCAAGATTGTCGGCACGATAAAATTCGCTTACCCAGAAACAGCTTACCCAATAAATTTTCTTTTGCACATTCTTATTTTGAATTTTGTCGGGTAAAACGCCTAAATATCCAGCCAGTGAAGCATTTTGATAAGCTGCCCAAAGTAAAATATCATCTTCGGCACAATTAGGATTGTTAATTTGCGAGAGTGCACGCTGATAACTTATTGGTATTTGAGTAAGCACATTAAAAAAATCGGAATGTATAAACTCATTTAATTGTGCTTTATTATAAGGTATTATCTGCATTAATTTCTGATTATTATATGTTTGTTAACCAGCTTTTTAATAATAAAATAAAGATATTGGTCTTTAATTATTTGTTTTGCATTTCTGCTTTTTTCAATTTCCATTGGTATTCTCTGAAAATTTGTTTGCTGCAAATCAAGTTTTAAATTTGCCGTACCGAACGTTAGTTCTACTTTGCCGTTGAGTTTTTCAAAAAATGATTTATTTATCTGAAAATCTGTATAAGGAAACGAAAAAAGTTTTACTTGCTGTTTAAAATTATTATTTACCCAATTTATGCTATCCAATGTTTCCGAAAGCTGCTTTTCTTCGGATAAATCGGGATAATATGCATGTGATACAGAATGTGCGCCAATTGTAAAGCCTTTATCAATTAGATTTTGTATTTGCGAAAAAGTCAGATATGGTTTCTGATAATTTAGATATTCACCGAAATCAATGTCAAAAAGTGTAGCAATTTCATCAGCCACTTTTTTTTTATCTTCTTTTACTCTAAAAAAATCATTAATTGATGTGAAATGCAAATCATAATTTTCGAAAATCTGTTCTATTGCTGTTTGTTGCCCTTTTGATATTCCTGATTTATTTATTTTTTCAGCCAGAATGCTGAATTTCATACGGTAAAAAATATCCTTGTTATCAACAAAAGCCGGATTTACAAAACATACAGCCGGAATTCCCTTCTCTGTCAGAATTGGCGCAACAACATCATGAAATTCACGTAATCCATCATCGAAACTTAGAAAAAAAGCTTTTTCTTTTCTTTGCTTTTTGTTATTTACACATTTCAATAAGTATTCATAATTTACGGCATTAAAATTCTTTGCCAAAAAATCTATATCCTGCACAAATCGTTTGACCATCGTTACCGGATACAAATGTTTTATATGAATTAAATCGTAATTGCTAACTACATGATAAAACGGTAAAATAAGACCCTGACCTGAACATCCTGCAAGCGTGTCGATGCTTGCAAGCGGTGATAATGTTGAAATCGTTTTCTTTAAAAATTCCTTCATTTCTTTTGTAGCTCAAGAATGAAATATAAATTTTTATGCAGTTTTGTTGCTTTCATTTATTATGAAGATTCAAATTATTGTTTCTAAGAAATTTGCTTTTTCAATATTTTGAATGGCGTTTCAGGTTGTGTTTTTTTATTGTATTTACAATTCTTTAATTGATTTCTCTTGTTTTAAAAGGATAGGTAGCATTATACTCAACAAAAATACAAATGATTTTATGTTTTTCAGGGATTATTTCGGTTTTTGAAAACAGAAAACAAAATAAACAAAATAGCCGCTGCTTATTTTTTTGTAAGTTGGTGAACCAATATTACCTGCAAAGTCATGAATATACTTTTTCAAAAATATTGGAGCGTATCTTTCAACCAGTTCAATTCTACGGGGTGTATCTAGTTCCAAAGCATTTATCACTTCTGTGTTAATAATCTGTTCTTCTAACAAAATAAAATCTTTATTGGCAATAAGTTTTTTCATTGCTTCAAATTTGTGTTTTGGTCTGAAATCAGTAAAAAGAAAATAACCCCCAGGTCGTAAAATGCGATATACTTGATCCAAAAAAACACCCATTAACGGATAACGATGTGAAGATTCAACATTAAGACAAACATCAAAACTATTATCAGGTAATTTGAGGTGCATTGCATTTCCTTGATGAAATTCCAGTTTTGGATGATTATAATGATTTGCGGCAAAATTCATGGCCTTACTATCCAAATCAATTCCAAGCGCTGACGCAGGATTAAAAGTTCGGGTTATATACGCAAGTCCACCTCCTCTTCCACAACCAACTTCTACAATATCTTTATTTTCAATTGGAGTTAA
>CAYQWD010000251.1:0-4961 GCA_964420955.1 uncultured Paludibacter sp.
ATTTTTTTAGTCCCGCTGTGATTGTTAAATGTGCGGTGTGTTTGCTTTATTTTATCGTAAACAAATCCGCAAAAATTACCACGAAATTTGTTGAAAAATTCTTTTTCCACCAACATTAACTCTAAAAGCGAGCGTTTATCTTTAACAGAATATTCATAGTACAATTCTTCAATATTGGTGATTATTCCTTCAGTTACAATAAAAAAATCGTTGGTGTCTATCCAAAGTTTTTCGTCAATAAATTTTGATGAAGTAAATTGTTCGATATGTAGATTTTTTAGTGAAAATTTCCGATGGATAAACGAAGGCTGAAATCCGAATGGTTTTTTCCAGCTAAATCCATCGAAATTGATTTCATTTCTTTTTGAAATTATTATTGCAAAACCGTGCATTTCTGTTTTATGTTTTTACTATGTCCTTGTAAACAGCGTTAAATTTCAATCCAATAGTTTTGTAGCTGAAAATTTCCAGTGCGTTTTGTTTTATATTGTTTCTGTCAAAATTGGAAACACGGTTGATGACATCGTTCAGAGCGCGTAACAAAGCGATTTCATCGCCCGGGGCAACGAGTTTACCGTTGGTTTCATTAATATAATCAGGTGCAATTCCAACAGTTGTACTAACTACCGGAAGTCCGGAAACGAGTGCTTCCTGAACTACAACGCCGGCTGATTCATAGTTTGAAAACTGCACTAACAGATCGGAATTCTGCATTATTTCGGCAACTTCTTCAGATGTTTTTAAACCCGCAAAGATTACTGTTTCTTCATTTTCAAAATCAAGACTTTTGTAATAATCCTTAATTTTTTCAAAATCAACTCCTTCGCCTATTAAAATCAGTTCGAAGTCGTTCCTTTTTTTTGAAAGTTCTTTTACTGCACGAAGCAATCCACTGATGTTTTTTGCTTCATCAAGGAAACAGGTAACATTCAACAATCTGATTCTTTTTCTTTTTTCTGTTCGATATTCCTTATAGAAGCACTCATCCACCACATTTTCAACAATTCTACAGTTTGTCAGCAATAACTTGTTTTCTTCCAATCCACGTAATAAGGCATTGGAAACAGGCATGATACAAGCTGCATTTTTTACTGAAACTTTTGCAATAAGTTTTCTTAGAAAACCTTTAAATCCATTTTGCCCCGGTAACAGTCGGGACCAGTGTTCGGAAATTACAAAAGGGGTATTTGTCAACAATTTGTAAATTAATGCAATAAATACTGTACGGGTAAGAACATTTGCTTGTATTATATCTGGTTTAAAACCTGATTTTTTTAAAATTTTGAATCCTTTGAAGAATGCATAAATATATCTGAACTGTTTTAAAATTTTATTCAGAATTTTATTTTTATATGAAGGAAAATAAACTATGATTTCATTTACTGCATGATATTTTGAAGTACAAACCTCAACCTTTTTCACTTCATGGTGTTCGTACACAAAAATTACTGAAACATTATTGTACATACTTACAGCCCGGGCATGTTTTTGTACAAATAGTCCCTCCATAGGATCGTACCTTGTGGGATACCAGCGCGATATAAATAATATGTTACGTTTCAATTTGTTTGTGAATCCGACTGAAAAAGAATTTTTAATAAGCGCAATATATGTCATCCTGCTACACTTTTTAGCAACGGAATTTTATGCATTGTTCGGATAATTAAGTACGAAACAAAGATACAAATTATTGCTGTAACAGGAATTCCAATCAATGGATGAATAAAACTCCAATCTAAACCTGTATACTCAATTAAATTCAGAACTGAAGCATGAATAATATAAATGCCTAATCCGTAACGATTTATTTCATCTCTGATTTTTATGTAAATTGTACTTCCAATTTTTTTGAACAAAATCAATCGGTACAAAGCAATTGAAGTTATAAAAACAGTAACAGAGGCAGTTTGATTAAAATGTTCGTTTAGCATTCCATCTCTTTTTGTAAGATAATAAGTAGAAACTGCCATAAAACCCACTGTTATAACATAAACGACGAAATGTAACATTTTATTTCGGATTTGTGTGTCGGTTTTCACCAAAATAAATCCTGCAATGTAATATCCTGTGTAAGCAGCAAATCTGAAAAGATAAAACAAAACTATGTTGTCGATATTAAATGTATTAATTATCAGTACAATTATCCAGATAAGTCCGAAAATCCGGATTTTTTTCAGATTCAGATTTTTTGTGAAGATTTTGATTGCTGGAGTTAGTAAATATATACCAATCAGAACGTAAACAAACCACAAATGATATTCCTGAGCTTTGAAAACTCCCTTGTAAAAACAAAATCGCCTAACAGCGAAAATAATGATACATTTCGTTGGTTAACAAGATAATATAACCAAAAGCCCAAACTGAACAAAATTCCCCAAAAAACAAATGGAAGGAAAACTCTGAAAAATCTTTTTCGATAAAAAGTTATCGCATCGTAATCATTATTAATATTTAATGCTCCAGAAAGCAAAAAGAAAAATGGCAGTGCAAACCTTAAACTTGAATTCATCACATTTGCAATCCACCAATCAATTGAAGGGACATTATTGAATAAATAAACTCCTGTAGCTGCAGTGTGCACAACAATCACAGAAATTATAGCAATAAATCGTATGTTATCGGCCCAGTCGAATCTCATTTTTCGGAAAATTTACCTACCAAAAACGATGGTCTGAAACGCTTGAGTGAATAGTATGGTTTATTTTCTGCGCCGAAACCTTTGTAAAAACGGGCAATCCCTTCGATGGCAGAACCTTCAAAATCTAATAAAATTTCATTGCCTGCGTGTTTTTTTATCAGGTAATCCACCAGTAAAAACATGGCTGAGTTTTTTTTACCTTCATTGTTCGATGCTGGTAAAAAATATGTTTTCCTGCCTTTGCTTATTAACAAAGCCAGCGAAGCAATAATCTGACTGTTTGAATTATGAACTGTAAAAAGCTGTACAGCCTCTTTTTCGATTCCTGTTGATAAAACTTTATGTATCAAATCAAAATATGACACTTTCAAATGTGTAACCGTAGAAGTGTAGAAATTGAAAAATTGAAAAAGATCAGTTTCTTCTGAAACAAATTGAGAAAGTTTACGCGCTTTTTCAATATTCCGGATTGTGTTCTTCGAATAATTTTCGGTTAATTCATCGTAAGGTTTGTTCAGATTTAAGACAAAATTCGGTAATAGAGTAATTTCAGGATATACGTTTTTTTCATTCAAATTCAATTCATAGCTATAATATGGAATATTTCTAATAAAATTTTCAAGTACAACTTCTGTAACTTCGTTTTTCGAAAAAATTCCGAGTTGCTGCGTCAGAAATGGTTGAACAAGGTATGGAATATAGTATTTTCGTTTAACCGGAAGCGGCATCAGGTAATCATAATCTTCGGTAATCAATGCTTCCCAGCCGGGCGAAACCACATTCAAATACCACGAAAATGCATAAGTAAGTACATTGGACGATTCGGATACAGCCCGGTCCCAACGTTCAAAATCAATTTCTTTATGTTCAAAATGCTTAATTTGCATTAATTGTTTAATAGATTAATTCCACTCTTCAAACTTACAAACTTGAAACTTGCAAATTTTCCATTATTTTTTGTCCAACTGACCAAAAACTCTTTGAAGCAGTGTTGTAACACGTTCGACAGGATTTAAGCGGATGGCTTTTTCCTGCTCTGCTACTTTAAAAAATAATGCCTCCAGTGCTTTTTGAGTTACATATTCTTCAAGACTCACGTTAAAGGTTTTCAGTCCTGCAATCATTCCTATCGGGCTCGAAGCTATGCTATTGTAATTATTGCTTAACAAATTCCAGGTTTCTAAAGTCGATACATTTGCCACCAAAGGTTTTGCAAGCGATTCTCTCACTTTTGGGGCAAAAGCAGTAGCAAGTTGTGGCAGCGTATTGCTTTTTAAATATTCAGTTGCAGCATTTTCAGCGCCAAACAAAACGTTCATAACATCATCAAAATTCATGTTTTTTATTGCAGTCTTAAAAATCGGAATCGCTTCTTTTACTGCATCTTCAGCTGAGCGGTTTATGGCGAGAATAGCTTTATCCGCTAATTCCTGACCGCCGGGTATAAGTTTAATATTGTCGATTACAGGTTTGGCTTCGGCAGGTAACATAAGTTTCAACAATACGTTTCCGTAAAAACCGTTTTCGACTCCAAGAAAACCAACTGCTTTCTCAATGCCCAAGTCAAGCGAACTTTTAAGTCCTGAAATGTTTTCTTCGGTTGTAACGGGTGTCGGAAAATTTGTAGATGTGCCGGAAGTTATTGACAAAATTCGAAGTAATTCTGCACAGGATGTTAGGCTTAATACAATAATCAGAGTTAAAACTATTTTTTTCATCTCTTCAGGTTTTATTGCTTCGCTTTTTTAGCTTTTAATAGATTTTCATTTGCAAAATTATCATTATTTTTCAGAAAAAATACTTCTGTGCCATAAACATTTTATACTTTTGCAGTCAGAAAACAAAAAATCCAATTTAAATATAAAATAATATGAGTTTAATTGAACAAATTGTTGCGAGAGAAATTCTCGATTCACGTGGAAATCCCACTATCGAAGTAGATGTTTACCTTGAATCAGGAATTATGGGACGTGCCGCAGTACCATCAGGAGCTTCAACAGGCGAAAACGAAGCTATCGAACTGCGCGATGGCGACAAAAGTCGTTATCTTGGAAAAGGTGTGTTGAAAGCAGTAGAAAACGTTAACAATGTTATTGCACCGGCATTACGTGGAATGTCTGCACTTGAACAGCGACTGATCGACAAAAAAATGATTGCACTCGATGGTACCAAAACAAAATCAAACCTCGGAGCAAATGCCATTCTTGGCGTATCGCTTGCTGTTGCCAAAGCTTCTGCAAATTATCTTGGTTTACCACTTTATCGTTACATTGGCGGAACAAACGCTTTTACACTGCCGGTTCCAATGATGAATATTATCAAT
>CAYQWD010000252.1:0-3222 GCA_964420955.1 uncultured Paludibacter sp.
AAATGGGCTTTTTAAGGCTCGACTAAATAATTTGTTATCTCCACAAAAAAAAAACAAACTCAATATTTAAACTGAGTTTGATTTTTTAAAATTGATGCTTCCTGATATTATTTTACATTTAACTTCTGCGTATAAGTATTTGTACCTTGACGAGCAACTACAATGTATAATCCTTTGTTTAATTCTGAAATATTTATAGTTTCAATTTCAATATTACTTACAGTTTTGGCAATAACTGATCTTCCTGAAATATCAAAGATATCTATCGAAGAAAATCCGTTGAATGCAGGCAATTCAACCATAATTTCTGATGAAGCAGGGTTAGGATATATTTTCAGGTTATTTGAAGATGATTTTGGATTGAAAACTCCTGTTGAGTGCCAATAAGAACCTGTGTTCAAAGTTGAACCGGTGGCAAGTGTAAAGTTAGGAGCCGTAAGGTTGAATGCATCAACAACGCCCAAATCAATATTTGAAGCAACTATTTCATTGTTAAAGGCAGAAGTATTAAACCACGAGGTAGCAGTTGCCCTAACCCAGGTTTGAGAAGCAGGAACATCAATAGGCGTAGTCATTCCGGCTATTACCGAGTTGCGTACTTTTAATTCACCGGCAACTGCGTTAGCCTGTGTGGTATTACCATCGATAAATAATCCTATAGGCCAGCCTGCAAAAACTGAGTTATAAACTTGAAGTTTACTGTTACGGCGAATATGCGCTGCGCGACGATAAAGAGCATTTACATTAGGCGTGGTTAAATTGGACAATGGGCCAAATAAACTTACATTGCTGAAGATTGCTGACGTAAAGGGAGAGTTTGAAGAACCAGTTGCATCGTTGTCCGATTCAAAACCATTCGATTGACTTTGATCGGCAACTTGAGGATCGCGTAAACCTACTGCATATTGCACCATTCCTGAATATCCAAAATCCGAGTCGAAATCATCGTCCCAACCACGGAAAGCTATCAAGTATTTTGCATTTACTGTTCCGCCAAACCACTCGAAAGAATCATCGCCACAATACGAAACCTGTATGTTATTTAAAGTAGTGCCTGAACCTATTCCACCCAATGTTAAACCGTTAATTTCACTGTTGGTTACAAATTCCACACCAGAGAACTCAATGCGTACAAATTGCAAACTTCCTGAATTATCCAATGGGTCTGTTCCTCCATAAGTTGACCCTACACCACCTTCAATGGTTGCTGAACCACCTGCCACGTTGATAGGCGCTTTTCCGCAAAGAATTATACCACCCCAGTCACCATAATCGCGTGCGCCTGCAGCTTGATTCGATGTAAATACAATTGGCTGTGTTAATGTGCCGTTGGCTACTAATTTTCCGCCTTTCTCTACTATCAACGATCCTTTGTTGGTTTTATCGCCACGGATTACTGTTCCGGCTTCAATCGTAAGAGTTGCGCCATCTTTCACGTAAACCCAACCATTCAACAGATAAACATTGTTTTTTGTCCACGTGGTATTGGTTGTAATGTTACCTGCCGGAATTGTTACTGTGGTAGCAGGATAAACCGTTGCCTGAGGATTGAAATTTGCCCACCCTGCAGTCCAGTCTTGTGCACCAAATGCGCCACGGAAGTTCACTTTGTCAAAAAAGTTGTTGTCGATTGATGGTTGTGCAAAAAGCACATTCACTGCCATCAGTAAAATACCAAAAAGTAAATTCTTTTTCATTTTTGATTGTTTTTGTTTAAAAATAATTTTGAAAAATTTATTATCATAAAAAACCAATACCTAATTTATAACTCAAACTTGTTCATATTAATAGCCAAATACAAGTAATTTCTCAATAAAAAAATCAAAATCCCATTAACCAATCACAAATTCACAGTTACACCAAGTTTAAACTGACGTCCGGGTTTAAATTTATTTGTTACCTGTTCACGCATTGCAGGTTCGCCTGAAGCAGTTGCATATTTTTGGAATTGCTGGAAAACGACATCACCATCCAAAGCATTCTTAATACCGAATTTGATGCTTATTATCTCAAATATTTTTTTCTCAAGTGTAAAGTCAAGTGAATTAAACGGCATCTCATATATGTGTGGTGTATTTATATCGCCAACAACTGCAATTCGCCTTCCGGCTTTATTAAACATGGCGCTACCCACAAAACCCGATTTTATATCATTGTAATATAAACCAAGGTTGATAATATAAGGCGATTGACCCTGCAAAACTCTTTCAGTTTCGCCTTCGGTAATAGAATCGGCTAAAATCACGGATTTTATTAAAGAAGCATTTACAACTAAGGTGATATTGCTTAAAAATTTCAGACTTCCCGCTTTTTCGAATTCGTGTAAGCGTTTGCGCGCATCAAACTCTAAACCGTACGATTGGGCTTTTTCAATGTTGTGAAAAGTGTAGTTCCAGCCCGATCCGGTTTGAAGAATTTTTGATTCTATTGGGTCTTTAAAATGTTTGTAAAACACACCGAGCGATACAATTTCTTCCGATGTGGGATACCATTCGAAACGTGTATCAATGTTTGAAATGTAGCTGTTACGAACTTCAGGATTACCATAAATTGTAACATTTTCCTCAAAATTGTAAAAAGCAAAAGGCGAAACCTCACGAAATTCAGGGCGATTAATTGTTTTACCTCCTGCTATACGAAACATCATTTTTTCGTTAAGATTAATGGTTGTATTTATCGAAGGAAAAATATTCAGAGTGTCGATATTTACATTTAAAGGATTACTATCGGTACCATCGCGCTTAAAACCATTCAATTCAAGAGTAATTTTCTCTATGCGCACACCTGCATACAGGTTGAACCATCTTGCAAATGGTAAATTAACTGCAAGATAACCGGCAGTATTTTGATTAACGGCATTGTAATTATCAGCTTTTTGTGATGCATCGAGCATTATAAGTCCGGTTTTATAGTCCATTCTTGTGTTAACTATATTGTTAACCGACTCAAACATTGCATCATCAAAAGCATCGGTATTATTGTAACTATCTATTGCCCCATAAAAATATCGGCTTGCCGAGCTCTTTGCATAAGTAAAAACTCGGCTTGAAAAATCTCTGTGCTTCTTTTCAAAATAAGCTCCTAATTTAATTTCGGGTTGAATTACATTAAAATTGAGTTTTTGCGAGAAATTAAATCCCGCATTGATAATATCTTCTTTATTAAACATAAACAAGCGTCCGAAAGCATCGGCAGCGCCACGGGGAGAAAAACTCATTCCAA
>CAYQWD010000252.1:3267-4960 GCA_964420955.1 uncultured Paludibacter sp.
CGAATATCGGGCTGGTTTTTATTGGCAAAAGAATAACCAATAACCCAGTCGAACTTAGTTGCACTTGCATTAAAAGTGTGATTCCCAGCCAACTGACTTGACATGGTTAAACGCGACTCATATCCCAACTCATAAGAACGTTCAAACTGCGCATTTGTGTTTACACCTTCTTTTAAAACAGTCCGGTTTGAGCCCATATTGTTAAATATGTTACGGAATTCAATGCGCTGATTATCGCCAAATGCGAAAGTCCAGTTCGATAATGCTGTTAATCGAACTTTCGATTGATATGACATTTGATTATAGCGGTACGAAGTGTCAGGATATGCCCAATATGCTGCCCTGAATCCGTCTTCCGTATTATTAGAGGTATTGTATCCAAGTGCGGTTATGGTACCAATTGTTATTCCTCCCAAACTAAAACGGCGGTTAAGACTTATTTGTAAATCTGCATCAGGTTTTGCAACAGTTTTGTATGGTGTCAAAACCTTGTTAAACGATTGTGAAATTGCATTGATCTGATCCATTTTTGTTTGATCAATCTGATCGAATAATGTTTTATAATCAGCTGTCGATGGAACCATAGAAGGAACTATGCGTAATGATTTGTCGAAACCCAACCAATCGGTATTGCTGCCCTGACTTGTAAAAAAGGATTTACCTGTGGAAAGTTGATTGTAACCAACCGATGCTGATACTGAAAATCCGTTTCGGTCGATCAGACTTTTTGTTTTTACGTTAATCATTGCTCCGGCAAAATCGGCAGGTAACTCGGGAGTAGGAGTTTTATATATAAGAATATTGTCAATTTGTCCGCTCGGTATTACATCGAAAGAAAAAGCGCGCACATCGCTTTCGCTACTCGGCGTAGAAGATCCGTTCAACCAAACCGAGTTGTAACGTTCAGTTAATCCGCGTACAATTACAAACTTACCCTCACGAATGGTTACACCCGGAATGCGTCTGATAACTTCCGAAGCATCTTTATCCTGCGAACGTGAAATTTGCTGCGAAGTGATACCGTTGGCAATAGTCAAGCCCTGTCGGGTAGCCGAAAGCATTGAAAGTTCGGTATCGGAACGGCGTTGTGCTGTTACAACCACATCCTGAATCTGGTTTGATGTTGGTTTTAGCTTTATAGTGAAATTGACTGTAGAGTTTTTTGTCAATTCTACTTTCTCGATATGTTTTTCGTAAGAAATAAAGGAGAAAACAAGATTATAACTTCCGTTTGCTACATTTTTAATTTCGAAATTACCATCGAGATCGGTTACATTACCCATGGTTGTACCTTGCAGAAGCACATTACAACCAATAATTGTTTCGTTTGTTTCAGAGTCAATCACAACCCCTTTTAACGTATTCTGAGCGTAAGAAATTATGCTAATTACAGTAAGAATCAGTAGAATATATACTCTATTTGCCACAATGGTTTATTTAAATGAATTTGCAAGCAAAATTATATTATCCATATTTTACAGGGGTTAAATAGCTGTGAATATCGCGTTACAATTGTGCTTTGATTGTATTACATAAGTATTTCATAAGTGCTACAAAACAAGTTAAACAGCTAATTTGATGCTTTTTAGTTCATTAAGTAAAATATTGTCCATACTGATTAAAAATTAAATCAATTCCCTAAGTACATGACAAAAATTTATATATACATGATTTTGAAGAAAATAGAACGCTG
>CAYQWD010000253.1:0-4954 GCA_964420955.1 uncultured Paludibacter sp.
TTGAAGTAAAAATTAGTTTCTGCGCTATATCTTCCTTGTGCAAAGCTCCCGTTCCACGAGGCAGAATATTGGTGCGAAATTTCGGGTGGCAATTTTGATGTAGCCGGCAGCCAAACTTCACGTTTGAGAAGTTCCGATTGTGCAAAAACTAAATGTGAACTCTGACTAACCCGCATATAATTCAGGTTAAAACTCTGATAATTATTTAGTTTGTACGACAGATTAATACGCGGTTCAAAGTCAGTGAAATTTTCGCCATTGTTGGTAAAATTACTTATGCGTATCGAAGGTTGAAGTATGAGTGAAGGTATCAAGTTAATCTTATTGTCAAGATAAACAGCCGATTCAACAGAACGAAACACATCGCTTATAAGTGGAGTTGCTGAAGTGGACAGATAATTGTAGTTGGGTTCGTAAATCAAATAACCTGCCTGACCGCCAAATTCAATATTCCAGTTTTTCAGAAAAGCATACTTCCATGCCGAACGAAACGAAAAATCTTTAACCGATGATTTGTTTTCGGTTTCTATTTCTTTTTTTACTTTCTCCTCTTCGTAACCATATTTTTGAGCCGACAGATTGCGATAGCGACTGTACGAAATAATATTTTCGGCATAAAGTTTCGGACTTACAACGGTGTTCCAACGTCCTGAAACCAACCAGTTTCCCCACTGTTGGCGAATATGGCTACTTTCATTGTTTTTCATTTCCCATGGTTTCGTCCACCAGTTAATATAATCATCGCCCTGATACAAGTTTAAACTCAGGTTATTCCGTTCATCGGGTTTCCAACTCAGTTTAGCATTTATATCGTGAAAACCATAAGAAACAATAGCAGGATTTCCATCCAAAACCAGCGAAAGTCCTCCTAAAAGCGCATCTGTAAGCGTTTTACGGGCTGTAACTATATAACTCATTTTTTTGTTGGCCAATGGTCCTTCGAAGGTAAACGATGCGTCGGTTAGTCCCAAACTAAATGAACCCTGATGTTTCGACAAATCGCCTTCGCGCTGAGTAATATCCACTATTGATGACAGTTTTCCTCCTTGTCGGGCAGGAAAATTACCTTTGTAAAAATCCACCGAATTAATCATATCAGGATTAAATACTGAAAGAAATCCACCCAGATGATTAACATAAATCAGCGGAACATTATCCAATAAATACTGGTTTTGTCCGGGCTCGCCACCGCGCACCATCATTAGGCTCATACCTTCCGATTGCGTTTGCACGCCCGGAAGCAATTGCAATGCTTTAATCACATCGGGTTTGCCGCCTATTGTGGGCACGAGCGATAATTCCTTTGCTGATAATCGGGTAACATCGTAACTTTTCTCACGAACAGCCGTTACGGTAAGTTCATCCAAACTGTTTTCTGCTTCGAGTTTTACATTCAGCAAAGTATCTTTTGATGTTTCGATAGTTGCGTTTTGTGATTTGTAGCCAATATACGAAATGCTCAAAACACATGGAGTATTCGCTTTCAAGCTAAAATAACCGCGATTGTCGGTGGTGGTTCCAGTATTCTGATTTTTATCCCAAACATTAGCTCCAATCAGTACTTCACCTGTTTGTGCATCGCGCACAAAGCCCGAAAGCTGAATTTTGGAAGCAGTTAATGAAATTTCGAAAATGAGAAAAAGAGATAAAATAATTGGTTTTAACTTCATAGATAAATTTTAAATAGCAGGTCAATATTTTTCGATTTCAATCTTCTTTCTGGTAGTCGATATACCTGTAAAAATCCCCAATCCATTTTTAATATTCGAATACAACGGATACCTTTGAGGTGATTTCCCTATATTTATCCAACCTGCCGATTCGTAAATATAGTACTGCTTCAGGTATTTGTAGTACGATTCATCAATAGATTTTAATAAAATTAAAGTAGAATCGCTGTACTTAATATTGTTATATTCGCTGATATAAAACTTTACGGTATAATCCGATTTTTTCATTTTTTTATCAGCGAATACAGTTAGCGGATTTGCTTCATTCAGCAATACTGAATCCTGTCCTGCAATCATATAAATATATTGTGAATTAAATCCGTAGCGTTCTGTAAACTCTCTTGTGTCAGAATTATAACTGAGTTGCATAGATGCTGTAACAAGTTGAACTTCCCAAAATTGTTTTTTAGAAATGTTGTTTTGCATTCGAAATTCAAACGAATATATTCTTTCGGCTTCTGTTCCGCGTCCTGCATTAGGGTTAAATACAATCGAATCAAAATCGGTTGCTTCAGGTACGGTAGTTTGAGCCGAAATCACCGGAAATCTCTCAATAAAAGCTTTACAGGTATATGTTGCTCCTGTTTTAACCCGTTGAGAGCTTACATACCAACCCTGGGAGGTATAGCTCAATGTGTCTGGCGCATTTACATCGCTTTCAATAATTACCATTGCATTATCCACAAATTTCGGTGTAGAATCTGTCAAATTTGCGGTTAAACTTATTTGGACGCGCATGGTACTGTCAGCCTCAAGCAAACCATTCATTACAGGCACCGGCTTGAAGTTTTCAAATTCATCTTCCACTAAAGTATGACAGGCAAAAAAGGAGAAAATGAGCAATAATACTAAAACTTTAAAAAGGTATTTTGTCATTTAACTAAAATTTTACAGCAAGTCCAACTTTCCACTGTGCGTTTCTATTGTTATAAAAATGACCTAACTGGTATTCGCCAAAAACACCGATATTCTTAGTAAAATAATAACTCAACCCTAAACCTGCTCCAAACTCAACCACAGGTTTATCCCAAACTTTTAAATTCGTTTCCATTGAAGTTATTTGTTGTGATACTAATCCGATTCTAATTGGACAATAAACATTAAAACGAAGATTTTCAGATTTCAGAAACAAGGGTACCAATTGAATATTGGACTCTATTCCGTAAAAAATTGATTTACCAAATTTATCCCTTGTTGCGCTAATATAGTCAACGCCCGACTCCGTTATTTTATTGCTGATAAAAGTGCCATTTGAATATCCGAAATATGCACCTAAAGAAAATATTTTATTAATACTATATAACCCTTCAAAATTGAATTGTGGATTTTTTTTAATTAAAATTTCCTGTAAAGATGCTGTATTGCTGGCATAATCAGGTATTATTTGTCTGCTGTTTACGTTTGAATAACCTAATTTTAATTCTATTTTATTAGAAAACAAATTGTTGTTTTGTTTTGTTTGTGCTATTAACTTCATCGAGAACAATCCGGATATGAATATTAATATCAAGAAATTTTTTTTCATTTTCATTTTATGATTTTGATTATTTGTGAATTTTAAAAAAGTAAATCACACAAAATCCAGCTTAAACATTTTGTGTGATTTTAAAGTTTAAAGACTCATTGTGGCGGTGCATTTTCCAGTTCCATCGCTATCAGTAATGGTTGTTACAACATTGCAGTTATAATTTAAAAAATAAGGATTATTTGCATTGATTATATTGTTAAACAAACTTATCCATGTTGGACTACGATTTGAACTTGTAACCCACACACCACTTGAAGTTGATGCTGAACGAACATTATTGTTTGAATCAGTTACAGTATAGCTAAAAGAATAATTAGAGAAAGCATCAATATACCACCAAATTGCAAGCGTCATTGAATAATTATAAATTGATAAAGTGGTATAAAATCCTGCGCTAACCGGCTCAGTTTTTATCTTAGCCGTAACCTTATACGAATCTTTATTCCAAATGGTTGTTCCAATTACACAAGTTCCGGAAGCGCTTGCTTCGGTAATATTTGCACTTATTGCTTTTTGCATAAGAGTTGCTTGTTCATCTTTAATATTAGTTTTCAAATCGCTAATCTTCTCAGCTTTATATATCTCATTGAAATTTAAGATATTTGTCGCGATTAATTTTTCATCGAATTTTTTAAACACAGTTGTGCCGATTATATACATCTTATCTTGATTTAGTATAAATCTTTCTGTATTATAAAATTCCTTTGGAATGCAAAATGTTTCATTATTTTCATCAGTAAATAATTCAATATAAAAACTATTTTTCGCAACGAAGTTTCCAACTTCATTGTAATTTTTAAAAGACTTTGGATCAATATTTTTATAAAACTCATCGCAAATTGTCCCAAAGGATTCAAAACCTTGTTCAGTTTCCCATTTTTTTCTTTCAGTTTCGTTCATTGAGTTCACTTTAAACAGTGTTTCGTTGAATTCTTCTACTGTTTTAAACGTTAAGATGTTTTGTGCTTTTTTTGTGGTTGTTTGTTGATTTGCAACATCTTCCTTTTCACATGATATGAAAATAACAGATACGAGTACTAATTGAAAAATTTTATATTTTTTCATTGTAATTATTTTTTAAGAAATTTCCCTACTCTATCCAAAGCTTTTCGGGTTCACGCTCTTTTTTTACACAACCTGAAAATCATTTTAATTTTCGGGATATGCCAACCCTATTTAAACATCCTGTTTAATTTGTTGGTCGTTCTTTCAAAAATAATTACTTTTGTTACCTCCTTTTCTAAATGGTTAGGGAGAGCTGGCGGAAGCCGGAAAGTGTTGTGCCAACAATCATGATTTCCGGCTCCGCTTTTTTTAACTCAATATCTTTTACATTCTTTACAATCTTTGCTCTTTGCTCCTTACTCTTTGTTCTAAAACAAAAAATCCCTTCGACCATCTTTATTGCAACCAAAATATCCTGATTGCTATGCGGTGAAGAGATAATATATTTCTGTGAAAATGTGTTGTAAACATACATTTAACAATAAAAATTCCGGTAAGTCTTCGGTCGTTGATTATATCGGTGCAAGTTTAATACATTTTTTTTAACTGTGCAATTTTTTTTTTTTATTATTTTCATTTCCTGCATTTATATATAGTGATACATATTTACATCCATATATATTTGGTAGCATTGTAGCAGAATGACGATTTAAATTTATTTTGCTTCCAGAAATATCCGATGATGGGACTG
>CAYQWD010000254.1:0-4943 GCA_964420955.1 uncultured Paludibacter sp.
ATGTATTACATCGGCTTTAATCCGCTAAATCCGTGTGAATCTGCGTTCTATTTTTGTCATGTACCAAGAATTATTCGTTAATTTTCAGCTTGAATTTTGAATAAATTGAAATTTATTTCATATTTTTGCATGCAAATAGTAAATCAATGTGAAAAATTTGCTGACTTTTTTATAACAGAAATCTGATTCATGTAAAAAATCAAATAAGTATGTTAACCTCCACAAATAATAAACTATTGATATTTTTTTTTCTTACTGTATTGTTAAGTTTAATTATTCAAATTTTTCTTGATTTTTATTCATATCAAAAATTCACAACAGTTTATCAACTTGCTCCGGGAATTATTACCATAATTTTGTTGAACACTTATGAAGAACACGGAGCAGGACGAGGTATGTTAATACGCAGAATTATTCCTTCAATCAGACCCTCTTTCGTTCAAATTTTGATAGCTCTTTTACCCTTGCTTGTTTTTCCAGTTGCATTCTTCCTTTTTAAATTAGCATATAATCCCATTATTGAGTATTCAAACCTGAGTTTATTTGCATTACTTTTTCCCTTAATCGGGGCGCTTGCCGAAGAACTTGGCTGGAGAGGATATTTATTAAATAAAGCTGGTTCGGTTATGCATATTTTCATAGCTTCAGTTCTTACTGGTTTTTTATGGTTTTTTAGCAGAATCTATTTTTATATTGATGAGGTATTTTTGGGAATAACCTATATGTTCTTGTGTGTTGTAATCAATTTTATATTAACCTACTTGTTTTTCATTTTCAATCGTTGTATTTTACTCACTTATTTATTTCAGTTAGCTTATTCATACATGTTTTTATTTTTTACCTTGCAGGTACCCAAAGATGAACGCTTTGTTTTTTTTCTTTTATTATTGTTTTTAATTCCGGCATTAATTATTGTTTTAAAAAACAAAAAGTTATTTCAGATTGATGTTAACGACAACTTATAAAAAAAACAATTAGTCGTTATGGAATAACACAATGTGTTTTAAATCAAGCTATTATGTATTGAAACGAATATAATTTAAAAGTATGATTTAAGTGTTCAACGCGAAGAACACAAAGTTTTCATTTATTACAATATGCAAATAACCTGATTTTTAAAAAATAGGGCGCGAAGAGGAAAACTAAAAAGTTTTCCATTGCGTGTTTGCATCTTCTTATCTCTGCGTTCACAATAATATTTTTTATAACGAACTATTGAAAAAAACAGACATACCCTGTAAAGCATGTCTGTTTTATATTTAAACACTCAGCTTTCGTATGTTTATCATACTATAAGTCAAATAATTAAAACAACGCAGAAACATTATTACTTGCACTGACTTGTTCCCCTCTCTAAAATCCTTTTTTCCATTTTCTTTCTCCTTAGGGAGAAAGTCCCCGAAGGGGGATAGAGGTTGAGAGAGGGGTTAGGGGAGAGGTCAAGCGATAAAAATTTGACAAAGCTCTGGTTTATATAACCATTTGATTATCAAACATTGTTATTTTTTAAACACCAGTTTATCAGGCAATTAATTACTTGCGAAAGTTGAGTTATACATTTCATTTTCAAATTCATCAAATCCACTTCACGAAGCAAAAATCCTGGCGATGCGGTAAATCTTCATTTTTCGGGAACATTCTGAATGCATACTTAAAAGCGCCGGCGAGATTAAGCTTGTAATCGATGCTAAATGTAAGTTTTGAACCTTCAGATTTTACTATTTCCATTTCCTCAATATCATAAAGAGTGTCTTTATTATTCTTGTCGAGGCGGGTAATAACCAGCTCCACGCCAATACCTTTTTCTTTGTGCTCTGTCGTGTCAATTTCTACTGTCATCTCATAATCTTCGCCCACTACAGGCTCATGCAGAAATTTATCAGGGACAGTAATATTTGTAACCTGAATTTTATCCCAAATTGATGCAACTTTTTCTTTCCAGGTTGCAATTTCCTTTGCTTTTGCATAATTGTTCTCGCTCAGAAGTCCCGAACGAGAAGCAAGTTTATAATAAAACTTATCGAAATAATCGTCCATCATGCGTTTGGTTGTATAGCGAGGAGTAATCAGAGCAATTGAATTTTTAATGTACTGAATCCATTCGGGCGAAAAACCTTTGGTTCCTTTTGCAAAATAAAGGGGAATAATATCATTTTCAAGCATGCTGTAGATAGTTGCTGCATCGAGTTGGTCTTGACTTTCCTGATTTTCGTACGTAAGTTTTTCAGTCAATGCCCAGCCGGCTCCTTTAACATATCCTTCGAGCCACCATCCATCAAGAACAGAAAAATTAAGAACGCCGTTCATTTGTGCTTTTTCTCCCGAAGTTCCCGAAGCTTCAAGCGGTCGGGTAGGAGTGTTGAGCCAGATATCCACGCCCGAAATCAGACGTTTTGCAAGTCGCATATCATAATTCTCCAGAAAAATTACTTTACCAATAAACTGTGGCATTCGTGAAATTTCAATAATACGCTTGATTAAACTTTGACCGCCGCCATCGGCCGGATGGGCTTTGCCTGTAAACAGGAACTGAACCGGTCGATTGGGATTGTTTACAATAGTTTCAAGACGTTTGAGGTCGGTAAAGAGCAAGTGAGCGCGTTTGTAGGTTGCAAATCTTCGACCAAAACCGATTATTAATGCATTCGGATTAATTGATTCAAGAATGGAAACTATGCGTGAAGGATCACCCTGATTTTTCAGCCAGTTTTCGCGGAATTGCAATTTAATAAAATCAATCAATCTGTTTTTTAAACCCATTCTGGTTTTCCATATTTCTTCATCGGGTATGTCGTACACAGCCTGCCATATTTTCATGTTCGACTGATCGGCATAAAAATCTTTCGAAAAATGTTTTTCATACACTGCTTTCCATTCCGATGCTGTCCATGTGGGCAGGTGCACACCATTTGTTACGTAATTTACATGTAATTCTTCGGGGAAATATCCTTTCCAAAGTGGATTGAACATTTCCTGTGAAACTTTTCCGTGCAACCAACTCACACCGTTAACCTCCTGACATGTATTGCAAGCAAAAGCGCTCATGTTGAATTTTTCATTTTTATTGCCCGGCTGTTCACGTCCCATATCTATAAAATCGTCCCAGCTTAATTGAAGTTTTTCGGGATATATGCCCATATATTTTCCAAATAAACTCTCCTCAAAACTATCGTGACCTGCCGGAACGGGTGTATGTACTGTATATAGTGAACTTGCACGTACGGCTTCAAGCGCTTGATTGAAGGTTAGATTTTTTTCTGCAATAAAATCGGCAAGACGTTGAACGTTGATCAGTGCTGCATGACCTTCGTTGCAGTGATAAACCTGTTTGCTGATGCCAAGCTTTTTCAGAGCCAGAATTCCGCCAATACCAAGCATTATTTCCTGTTTCAGGCGGTTTTCCCAATCGCCGCCATATAATTGATGTGTGATAGATTTATCTTCATCGGAATTATGCTCATTGTCAGTATCAAGAAGGTAAAGATTAATTCTTCCTACGGTAACTTTCCATATATATGCATAAACTGTACGTCCCGGAAACGGTACTTCAACTACAATTGGTTGATCGGCGGAGTCTTTAACTTGTGTTATCGGCAGGTTGCTGAAGTTTTGTGCTTCGTAAACTGCAATTTGTTGTCCATCTATCGAAAGCGATTGAGTAAAATAGCCGTAGCGATACAGAAAACCAACGGCAGTGAGATTTACAGCACAGTCGCTAGCTTCTTTCAGATAATCGCCTGCAAGCACACCCAAACCTCCTGAATATATCTTTAGCACTTCTGTCAATCCGTATTCCATACTGAAATAGGCTATCGAAGGCTTATTATTATCGAGCGGAACGCTCATGTAATTTTTAAAATTATTATAAATTGTATTGAGTTTGTCAAGAAACTCCTTATCTGTTGCAAGTTTTTGCAATTTCTCGTAACTCAGGTTGTTTATCAGTCTTACCGGATTCGATTCTGCCTCTTTCCAGCCTTCTTTATCAAGTTTGCGGAATAAGTTCTTGGCATCGCTGTTCCAAACCCACCAAAGGTTATGAGCAATTTCTTCCAGTTTTTTTAAACCATCTGGCAGATTTGATTTTACAACAAATTCTTTCCAATTTGTTTCGCTTACATTATTTACTTTAATTTTCATATCAATTATTTTATTGAAATATACTGTCAGTATTTCTTTTTTTTCTGTTTACAAAATTATGCTATTTAAACTACAAAAAGAGTAACAACATACACCAAGTTGATGATTACCCATTTCAAACGATTGCAAAATAATATGGCAATCTGGAAAAATTAATGTGTGTTTCTTAGTATTAAATTCGATAGGGCAATGCGGTAAGCATTACTGTAATGTTCAATAAAATGCTTCCAAAGCGCTCTTCTGGATATGGCAGCAGCTTTTTTTCGAATAATGTTTACTTCTTCATTGGTAAACGATGAAAACTTGATTATGTTTTCAGCTATTTTTACAGCCAGTTCATAGTTATTATAATCCGAACGATGTAATACAGCTACTCCATCGGTTATATCATGTGGTTTATGTGCCACCCATTGTCCGAATCCCGACAAATCAGTAGTTATAGTTGGCACCGAAAATGCAATACTTTCAAGCGGTGTATATCCCCAGGGTTCATAATACGATGGGAAAACTGTTAAATCCATCCCTGCAAGCAGCTGATAATATGGTAAATTGAAAACACCATCATTTCCATTCAGATAAGAAGGAACATATACAACTTTTACTTTCGATTGGGCGTCGTTTCGAAGGTGAAACCAGTTTAGCGCTTCGATTATGTTGTCAGAATGATAATTGCAAAGTTCATGTGTTGTTATTCTGTTGGTGTTGGCAGGTATTTTGCGCCCGTTGTTCATTTCATGCACCAGTTCAGTTCGGTGATTGTGGGTGCAAGCCGGAACCATTATAAATACTATTATTTCTCTATT
>CAYQWD010000255.1:0-4933 GCA_964420955.1 uncultured Paludibacter sp.
AAACTTTTCCCTCTCCCTTGATGGGAGAGAGTCAGGGTGAGGGTGTTTTACAGAATCTTGCTAAATTTGTAATGTTCAAAAAATCATTTGAAGAAGTGATAAATGTTGGAAATCTTTTAAAGATTGAAAATATTTTGATTGAATAAAATGAGCGTTAGCAAGTATTTCTTTTTTATCAGAAGAGAAAATTCCCAATCCTTCCTGCGAAATTTGCAAGTGTTTAATCAACTTTTCACGTTCGGCATGAACAGCTTCATTGGCATTAAGCATACGCTTATAAAGATGTACAATATTATTGCTTATTTCGCCAAGCTCATCTCTTGGAAACTTAATTTCAACATTGGGTATATTTCCTTTTTCAGCATTTTGAGTAAATATTTTCAAACGTTCAATTGAATCACTGAAGTTCTTCGAAATAAAAAAAAGAGCAAAAACTGCAACTACAAGAATAAGCGCCATGAAGTATAGAAAAAAAGTATTTGCCTTTAACATACTGCTTAGATTAAGATTATAAGGCATGGCGCTCCTCACAAAATAGTGATTGAAACGTTGAGCAAGATAATAAAAATCCTTTTCTTTCGTAGTGGAAAACCGAATGGCTTTTCCGGTTTGGTGTGTTTGTGCTAATTGAATTTCTGGACGTTCAATGTGATTTTCGAGAATAGTATTTTTATCAACCGTGTTATCGAACAAAACATTTCCATTCAGGTCAATAATAGTAACCCTCAAAGTACTGTCAGGAAAAACACCAATGAGTTGCATAAGGTTATCATAGTTCCAGTCATTTACAGTAATGTAATTTTGAATGGTTTTATTGTAGGTAGACAATAGCAAATCAAGCTGTTCAGTTCGAAACTTTTTTTCTCTTTCGTACTGAAAAAAAGAAATAACTGCAAACATCAGAAAAAATGTACTGAAAAAGTACAAAAATAGTCTGCTGTTAATATTCATGAAATTTCTTTGTTTGCCTGTAGTCACAAATGTTAATTTTTTAATGTACCGAAAGTAAAAAACTTATCCCTCAAAACTATAGCCATAACCGAGACGCGTTACGATATTTTTACCATATATTCCGATTTTTTTTCTTAGTCGGGTTATATTTACATCGATAGTTCTATCTAACACTATCACTTCATCAGACCAAACCCGCAAAAGCATTTCATCGCGGGTGAAAACTCTGTTTTTATTTTCAAGAAATAGTTTCAGAATTTCAAATTCCTTTTTCGTAAAAGCTATTTCCTTCCCTTCGAGAAATACTTTTTTATTATTCAGGTTCATTTTTAATTCCTCGTGCTCTATTACTATGACTGAGTTTTCAGCATCTTTTGCTACCTCAAGTCTGCGTAAAACTACTTTTACACGCGCAAGTACTTCACGAATAGAAAATGGTTTTGAAATATAATCATCGGCGCCTATATTGAAACCTGTAATTATGTCGTTTTCGGTATCTTTAGCAGTAAGAAAAATTAAAGGAATGCGTGAAGTATTGGGATTATCGCGCAACATTCTCGCCATTCTGAAACCAGAAATCTCTCCCATCATTACATCAAGCAATAAAAGATTGTAAACTCTCAGGTCTTTCTTAAGCGCTTCCTCTGCTGAATATGCTACATCTACTTGGTAGCCTTCGGTTTCGAGATTAAACTGAAGTATTTCACATAAATCTTCTTCGTCATCGACAACTAAAATGCGATAATTGCTCATAAATTTTTTATTTTAAAAATTTGTATACAAAATAAACCATAAGTTGTTTCGTGATTGTGTAATATATATTGCAAAGATATTACAAAATACAAGAGATAAGTTGATTTGAAGTATGAATGCATAAAAAAGGACAAAGCATCACATTTGCTTTGTCCCTTTTGCCGTATTTATTTGAAAAAACTTTTATTATCTTCGTTTGAGCTTTATTTCAACTTGCTTCATTGAGGCTAAATCAACCTCAATTGTTTGTTCTTCGTACGAAATTAATGATACTTTTATTGAACATTTACCCTTGCCTGCATTTTCAAAACTAAAATTTCCATCTAAATCAGTATAAAGTTTTTTACCGTTTGATGTTATTACAACTCCTGCCAATGTTTCACCCGTTAGTTTATCCGAAACTACACCATTTAATCTGATTGTTTCTGTTTTAGCTTCGGTTAAAACTTCTTTGGATTGTTCCTTATCCTTGGCTACTACAACAGTAGCGAAAACGATAAAAACTAAAAGTGATAAAATTTTGATTGATTTCATATTGTTCAGTAATTTAATATTTTTGTTCGTTAAGATTTCTACTTTTAAAGCACGATACAAAAATACGGTCGGCTTGTTACAAGTATATTACAAAAAGTCGACATTACTGTGAAAAACAAGTTTCAGGATTATGAAATCTAATAAGTTATAGTCAATATTTTTTCTCCGAAATAAGTTTGCCATTTTCATCCCACATATACCAAATGCCAGATTTTTTCCCGTTCACGTATTGCATTTCGTATCGCATAATTCCTGAGTCGTCCCACACACGCCAGGTTCCGTGTTTTTTATTATTCCGGTATTCTGCTTGGGCAATCAGCACTCCCGCTTCGTTGTAAGTTCTCCAAATACCATGAAATTCTCCGTTCCGATAAGCACGCACTTCATTTGGTTTTCCGTTGGCGAAATAAACAATATATGCACCTTCGGGTTTTCCATCTTTCAAGTTCATTTCAAGTTTAAGTTCACCTGTAGGGTAATGCTCACGATAATCGCCTGTATAAAGTTTTGTCTGACTTGCATCGGTAAAAAAGATACCTTCACTCTGAACAATAGATTTTTGCTGCGCTTGCAACTGAAAATCCAACAAAAGCATTAACAAAGCCGTAAAAAAAATAGTTTTCATAATAATTTATTTTTACAATACATTGGCAAAAGTAACACTTAGTAATAACATTATTGTATTGGAATTTAAAATTTAATACATATTACAAAAATAGCGTCAGGTTAAAGGGTATTCAGTTTTTCTGTAAAAAAAACCCCGAAGCTTATTCACTTCAGGATTTTTTTTATTATAAACTGCAATTAATTTTCTTTTAAACCAATTGACTTTTGAAAATTTTTATGATAATCGTCAGAATTAAAAAGGTTCATTTGCGCGCGCATTAAATTTGCCGATTTTAAAGCAATCGCTTTAGTTTCATTAAGTATATTCAGATATAAAATACTGTTACGGGTACCTGTTTCTTTTTCTTTTGTTCGTTTCACTTGTTTTTTTACTAGTTCATCATAAATATCGAGAATTACAGCTCTACGTTCTTTGATGTTTTCCAGTCCTGAATAATTATTGGCAATAATCATATCATTAAATTCATTAAATATCGACAATAATTGATCGCCTAATTTTTTCAAATCTTCAATTTGTTCCTGGCTGAAACCTTCATGATTATTATCGATAAAATTATAAGCCGATTCAGTCATGTATCTCAGTGAAACGGATATTTCATAAAAATAATCTGTAACCTGAACATAATACTGAGCTGTATCAAGAGAATCAGTATCGAGATGTTGTATGGCAGGTAAAACCTCGTATGCACGCCGGCGTTTCGATTTTCCATGAAATTCGTCAGCAATTTTATAAAGTTTCATTAGTTCTTTCCTATCTTCATTAAATAAACCATCGAGTAAACCTTTGTAAATTTTCATGGTGTTACCAACTGAAGATTTAATTTCATTCGTGCAATTTAATATTAGTTCGTGTTCGTTTGTAACATAACTGTCATCCTCGTTAACCGCATTTTTTTCACGTTTTGAATGCATTCGTGCAAATTGTATAAACATTACAATTACCAGCAAAATAGCTCCGATTACTCCATAAACTCCACCGTACATTAATGCAAAAGCAACTAAAGCCGACACTGTAAAAGCTACAAATGCTGTAACAAACCATCCGCTGATAACTGTCAATACGCCTGTTATGCGATAAACAGCGCTTTCGCGTCCCCAAGCTCTGTCGGCAAGTGAAGTACCCATAGCCACCATAAAGGTTACGTAAGTTGTTGAAAGCGGAAGTTTGAGGGAAGTTCCTAATGAAATCAGCAATGCTGCTACTGTCAGATTTACCGAAGCTCGAATCACATCGAAAGATGCATTATCTTTTTCCTCATCGGGTATGGGTTTGAATCTATTTTCGACAAATTCTGTTACTTGATGGGGAGTAATTCTTCGCATCAATTTGCTAAAATTCACGGCTCTTCGCACCAATTTTCTCGAAGCTACAGAAGAGTTAAAACGTTCAATTCCTTCTCCTTGCCTTGCAAGGTTCACCTCGGTTTTTGTTACTGTTCGTGCTTTTTTAGAGAACCACAAAGCTAAAACCATTATTACACCTGCACCGAACAAAAAACGCCAGTCAACTACCACAGGTTCAGATAGTTTATTCATCATTAACGTATCTACGGAACCACCTGAAGCAGCAAAATCGGATGCTATCTGATAGGAACTGAATCCGGCCATAAATACGCCAATAAAGTTTACAAGATCGTTTCCGGCAAATGATAATGCCAAAGCCCATGTACCTGCAAGGATGATTATTTTCAGTATATTAACTTTAAACAGATGTTGAAGAATTGCCATAATAGCCGACCACCCAAGCCAAACATACAACAGCATCAATCCCAAATTATCCTGTATAAATCCAAAAGTCTCTTTCGATATTAAAGTTGTGCTTTTTAATCCTTTAAATACAGCAAAATACGATATGGCAGTAAGCGCGATTCCGCCCCAAAAAGCGCCAATGTATTTGAAAGGTTTTCGATACTTAAAAGAAAAGATTAGGCGTGAAAGATACATAACCAAAGAACCTACCACGAAGGCAATTACTACAGAAATTAGAATTCCCGAAATAATTGTTAATGCCTTTCCGGAATTAATATATTCGATTAACATTCCGGTATCAGTCTTCCATATATTAACG
>CAYQWD010000256.1:0-224 GCA_964420955.1 uncultured Paludibacter sp.
TTGCAGCGTTGTTTCTGTCGCTGTAGTTTTCGTAAGGTCCACGACCATAGTACTCTACAAGATTAAAACTTTGGGGCAATTGCATTTGCAAACCGAAGCGGAACATTTCTGAAACCTTTTCAGTTGGCGATGCAATCAGTTTTTGACTTACTATGATATTTCCTGCAAAATCAATTTCGTAATTCATTTGCAATTTTGCCGAAACCTGCTGAATGGTGTAAAGC
>CAYQWD010000256.1:234-1093 GCA_964420955.1 uncultured Paludibacter sp.
ATATATGTAACCTTATCTTTCACTTCGTATTTCAACGTGTCAAGTTTCATGCGAGGATTACGCCAAGCGTTGTATTTGTTTTGCAATTGTGCTCCGAAATCGTTGTCGGTTGGAGCACGCCAGAAATTGGGAGTAAGTTTTCCATCTTCGGTCATGTAATTTATGCCGTTCACACAGTACGAAACTAACCAACCTTCGTGTTTGTTGAATTCAATTTTGTAGTTTTCACCAAAAATCTGTAAGAATTTCCAGTCATTATCCCTTATTACAGGTTCTTTTGCCACGGTGTTTCCCACAGGTTGAGAAAGTGTAAGTTTTGCAAAATTATATTTTGTGATTTCCAATTGCCTGTGAGCTACTTCATAACCTGCCGGAAGTAATTTTGTTGCATTTTTCAATCGGAAACTTAGATTGAGTAATACTTCTTTTTTAAGATTTGTTTTTGATAAATCGTAATTCAGAGTGAAATTGTCAGTTTTTTGTGGCGCTGTTTTCAAATTGTTTTCAAATCCGCTTTGTACGGTTTTGCCTCCGCAAACCAATTCCCATTTAAGGTAATACGCTGATAAATCGGTGAAAAAATTTTCGTTGTAAACCGAAATAATTCCTTTTTGTAAATCAAGGGGTTCAGCCCAAATGGATTGATAATAATATTTTACTTCATGGGCATGTGGATTTGGTTTACGGTCGGGATTAATAATTCCATTGTTGAGAAAGTTGTTGTCCGATGCATCATATTTATTGTAATCGCCTCCGTAAGCATAAATCTCTACTCCGTTTTTACCTTTTTTTCGCAGAGATTGATCTACAAAATCCCATATAAAACCACCCTGATATTTTGGATATTTACGGATTAAAT
>CAYQWD010000256.1:1103-4930 GCA_964420955.1 uncultured Paludibacter sp.
CTTGCAGCCGCGTGTGGGTCTCGACCGCGTCCCAGTACTCCTTCAGGTTGCCGGGCGAGTTGCCCATAGCGTGGGCATATTCACACTGAATCAATGGTTTGTTTTTTGAATCATCTTTGCAGTATTTTTCGCTGCCCTCATAACCCAGATACATTGGGCAGTAAACATCGGTAAATTCATTTCCGTGTGCCTGTTCGTATTGTACGGGGCGAGTTTTATCTTCGTTTTTTATCCATTTATAACATGCTTCGAAATTTGGTCCAAAGCCGGCTTCGTTGCCCAACGACCAGAAAATAATGGAAGGATGATTGTAACTGCGCTGAACATTACGTTGATTACGTTCAAAGTGTGCCAATGCATAAAGTTGATTTTTTGCCAGTGTACGCTCACCATAACCCATACCATGACTTTCTACATTAGCCTCGGCAACCATATAAATGCCATATTTGTCGCACAGTTCATAAAAGTAATTATCATCGGGATAGTGGCAAGTGCGCACAGCATTTATGTTCAACTCTTTCATAACTTTTATGTCTTCAAGCATCCTTTCACGACTAACAACGTAGCCTCTGTCGGGGTCAAGCTCATGACGGTTTGCACCCTTGAAAAGCACAGGTTGTCCGTTCACAAGTATCTGCGCATTTTTCATTTCAATTTTTCGGAAACCAGCTTTCAGTGGAATTACTTCTGATACCTTTCCGCTTTCCTTTGTAGTGGCAGTAAGTGTGTAAAGATAAGGCGATTCTGCCGACCATTTTTGCGGATTTTCAACTTCCAGTTTTGAACTGATTCTTCCGGAACCGCTCATACTTTTTGAGGCAACAACTTTTCCAGAAGCATCTTTCAGTTCTATATCAACATTAATTTTTCCTTTTGCGTTGATGGCAATTTCAAGTTCTCCGTTTTTATAATTTTCATCGAGGTTTGGTGTAATACGAATATCTTCGATACGTTTCGGATTACGGGCATAAAGGTAACAATCACGACTTACGCCTGAAAGACGCCAGAAATCCTGATCTTCGAGATAAGTTCCATCGCACCAGCGAAACACCTGAAATGCGATGAGGTTTTTGCCCGGTTTCAAATATTTTGTCAGATCAAATTCAGCTTCGAGTTTGCTGTCCTCGCTATAACCCACATATTTTCCGTTTACCCACAAATAAATATTGGATGTTACAGAGCCGAAATGTGCAATAATTTCTTTGCCCTTCCAATGTGCAGGTATTGTAATTTCACGTCTGTAAGTGCCTACATTATTGTTTTGTTCAGGCACAACCGGTGGATTGTTTTTGTATTGATTGCGCCATGCATAACCAACATTTACATAAACCGGATCGCCGTAACCATGCAATTCCCAATTTCCGGGCACGGGCATATTTCCCCAGCCTTTGTCATTAAAATCGGTACGGAAAAAATCAGTAGGGCGCAAGTTGGCATCTTTTACCCAGTTAAATTTCCAGATTCCGTTAAGTGAAAGATAATTCATTGAACTTACTTTACAGGCTTTTGCAGCTGCTTCTTCCGACTCGTAAGCAAAATAATTTGTACGCATAATAAGTCTGTTCACCTGATTCACATTTGGGTTTTGCCATTCATTACTTTGCGCAAAAGCTAAAAATGGCATTGCAGTAAGCAGTAATAAGAGGTATTTTTTCATGTTGTTTTCTGATAATGTGTATTTATATTTTTTTCTGAATTTTTTACCTCAACAAAAATAATTATTTAAATCCATTTCGTTCGTGCCGTATATTCATTCTGGTCTAATTTGAACGTTTTTTGAACGTTTTTTAAACTTGTGTAAGTTGCGAATTTGAATGTATTCATAAAATCTAAAAAAGAATGATTATTTATGACATGCTGTCATCATTTCACTGAAGATATTTAATACATATTTTTGCATAATAATATCAAATTAGTATTTTTGTACACTTCCTGTAAAAACATGGTAATATGTCCGAAAGTGTTAAACATCGAATAGAATATTTGCGTACCCAAATTGATAAACATAATTATAATTATTATGTATTATCAATGCCGGAAATTTCCGATTTTGAATTCGATGCAATGCTGAAAGAACTTCAGGAACTTGAAAATTCAAATCCTGATTTTTACGATCCCGCATCACCAACACAAAGAGTTGGAAGCGACCTTTCGGATGGTTTTGAACAGGTAAAACATGTTTATCCAATGCTTTCGCTTGGAAATACTTATTCCGAAGGCGAAGTACGCGATTTTTACGAAAGGGTTCGGAAAGGATTGAATGACGCATTTGAACTGGTGTGCGAACTGAAATACGATGGAACTTCCATTTCTCTGACGTATGAAAATGGAATACTTGTAAGAGCAGTTACACGCGGCGATGGTGAAAAAGGTGATAATGTAACAGTTAATATTCGAACCATAAAAAGTATTCCGTTAAAACTAAGAGGTAATTTTCCCGACAGATTTGAAATTCGCGGAGAGGTACTTATGCCCTGGAGTGTCTTCGATACCTTGAATCGCGAACGTGAAGCACGTGAAGAAGCGCTTTTTGCAAATCCACGCAACGCTGCTTCCGGAACATTGAAACTTCTGAATCCTGCTATAGTTGCCCAACGAAAACTCGATGCGTATTTTTATTATTTATTGGGAGAAAATTTACCTTCTGATAATCATTTCGAAAATCTTGAATATGCACGCTCATGGGGTTTTAAAGTTTCGGATGCTGTAAAATGCTGTAAAAACTTGGATGAAGTACTTGCATATATCAATTTTTGGGATAATGAACGAAAGAACCTGAATGTGGCAACTGATGGTATTGTTATTAAAGTAAATTCACTGACGCAGCAAAAAAATCTTGGCTACACCGCCAAGTCGCCACGTTGGGCAATTGCATACAAATTTCAGGCAGAAAAAGCCATCACTCGTTTAAATTCGGTTTCGTATCAGGTAGGTCGCACCGGTGCAGTAACGCCCGTGGCTAATCTCGATCCTGTTTTGCTTTCGGGAACAACTGTAAAACGTGCTTCACTGCATAATGCAGATATCATCGAATCGCTCGACTTGCATATCGGCGATATGGTTTTTGTGGAAAAAGGTGGTGAAATTATACCGAAAATAAGTTCCGTTGATTTTAGTGCACGGTTTCTTGTGGGCGATAAAGTGAAATTTATCAAAAATTGTCCCGAATGTGGTGCAGAATTAATCAGATTTGAGGGCGAAGCAGCGCATTATTGTCCTAATGAGAATGAATGTCCGCCACAAATAAAAGGAAAAATTGAACATTTCGTGAGTCGTAAAGCTATGGATATTGAAGGGCTTGGCAGTGAAACCATTGCATTACTTTACGAAAACTGTTTGCTGCACAATGTGGCTGACATCTATTCTTTAAAAACCGAACAACTTGCCCGTTTGGAACGATTGGGAGCAAAATCTGCACAAAATATTCTATTGTCAGTCGAGAATTCAAAATCAGTTCCCTTTGAGCGGGTCGTTTTTGCGCTGGGCATTCGGTTTGTGGGCGGAACTGTGGCAAAAAAGCTTGCCTATGCTTTTAAAAATATTGAAAATCTGCGTGCAGCCACTTTTGAACAACTAATAGCTGTTGACGAAATTGGCGACCGCATTGCACAAAGTGTTTTGGCATTTTTTGCCGATAAAAAAGATAATGAAATTGTAGATCGACTGAAAGATTACTGTTTGCAAATGCAGTTGTCTGATGATAAGCTGGTTCCGAAAGGCTCATCGCTTGCCGGTAAAACAATCGTTATCAGTGGTACGTTTACTAAACATTCGCGAGACGAATATAAAATTATGATTGAGGAACATGGCGGAAAAAATTCCGGTAG
>CAYQWD010000257.1:0-4900 GCA_964420955.1 uncultured Paludibacter sp.
GCGGCTGCAAAGGTAAATACTTTTTTATTATTTACAAAGTGTTTTATTGGAAAAAATTGAAAATTATTTACGTGCTTCATAACATTTATTTGATTATTAAACACTTAACACATATATTTTCAATAAAAAAAATTGGTGATACAGATACATTTTGAAGTTATTGAGACTTTTCATTGAAAAAATTTGATTTTATCCTGTAAATATAATAGTTTAAAAAATTCTAATTCGTAGTGAATAAAATATTCAAATATTCGTGAGATTTTATTTATAAATACAATTTGAGATTTGTACATGAGTAAAAACCGAACCCATATTTATGTGGATTTAGCTGTCCCGTTAACTATCGGGATCTGCGTTCTATTTTCATCAATTTCAATTGTATATAAATTTTTGTCATTTACAAAGCAATTAGAGCTATGTTTACCTAATGTGAAATTTTCTATTAAATAGCAAATAGTAGCAACATTTATGTTAAATAAAAAACTTCAAATAGATTTTTCTTAAGCGATAATTTTAACTGATTAAAATCGACTTCATAGTTTAATTCGGCTCTCATAGAAGTAACACCCTTGTCGACAAAACCACAGGGGTTGATATATCCAAAGTAATCAAGGTTTGTATTTACATTTAAAGCAAATCCATGCATAGTTACAAACCGTGAACTTTTTACACCAATAGCACAAATTTTTCGACATCGAGTAGTATTTATATCAAGCCATACTCCGGTAGCGCCATCGAGTCTGAAGGCTTTGATTGAATATTGTGCTAAAGTTCGTATTATGGCTTCTTCGAGACAAAAAATGTATTTCTTGAGACCTATATTAAAATTTGCTAAATCGAAAATGGGATAGCCTACAAGTTGACCTGGGCCATGATATGTAATATCGCCACCACGGTTTGTACGAACGAATTGTGCATTTTTAGCTTGCAACTGTATATAATTTAGCAATAAATTGTTTTCATTACCGTGTTTGCCAAGAGTGTATACGTGAGGATGTTCGCAAAACACAAGGATATTTGGTGTAGATTTACCAGATTTTTTTTGTTCGATAATTTCTGAAAAAGTTTTTTCCTGTTCAGCCCATGCAATGTTGTAGTCAATTGTTCCCCAATCCACAAATTCGATTTTTTTATTCATATAACCATTTTGCTATTATAATTGTGATTTTAAAAGATAAATATCCAAAAAGTTCTTATTTTTTCTTTTTGTCAGTATTATCGAAATTGACAGGAGGGAGTTTATTCATGAGGTTAGTAATATGATTTTTGCGTTTTGTAATATATGAAGATGGCTTAATGGGACTATATTTTCGGGGATTGGGTAAAGATACGGCAATAAGTGCTGCTTCATTTTTTGAAAGTTTTGAAGCGCTTTTATTAAAATATTCTTGAGAAGCAGCTTCCACACCGTAAATACAGTTTCCAGTTTCGATAATATTCAAGTACACTTCCATTATTCTTTGTTTTGTCCAAAAAAATTCAATAAGTACTGTGAAATAAGCTTCAAAGCCTTTGCGAACCCATGAGCGTTGAGGCCAGAGGAAAACGTTTTTTGCTGTTTGCTGAGAAATGGTGCTTCCTCCCCGTACACGTTTCCCCTTTTTATTATGATTAATTGCTTTTTTTATATCAGTAAATGAAAATCCGTTATGTTCCATAAAAAGATTATCTTCGGAAGCAATCACTGCCATTAACATATTGTTTGAGATATTTCTAACAGGTTCCCAATCTTTTTGTATTTTGCATTTTTTATTTTCCAATTTTGCCTCAACAAATCTTATAAACATTAATGGAGTGTAGTAAACGGGTATAAACCTGAGTGTTACAACCCAAACTACAGACAACAAAATAAAAGACACAAAAAGACGAATTAAGAATTTTGTCAGTTTATGAATAAATGTGTTTTTTTTCATGAAATTGAGATTAGATCGAGAATTAATTATTTACAATAAGTTTTCTAATGCTACATTAATATTATCAAATCTGAAAATAAATCCATATTCTTTCAATCGATTTGGAATGACATTATTACTTTCTAAAACAAGTTTTGAATCAGCACCAAAAACTAAAGCACCGATTTTGATCAAAAAAGCAGGAACTGGCATACCGATTTTTTTACCGGTATTTTTTCGAATTTCTTTCATTAAATCTGCATTTGAAACAGGTTGGGGAGCTGTGCAATTAATAATTCCGTTTATTGTGTCATTTTTTATGATAAAATTGACTATGCTGAACAAATCAGAAATATGAATCCAGCTAAACATTTGTGTGCCTGAACCGAGTTTGCCACCAAAACCAAACTTTGCAAGCAGCTTTAAGGGTTGAAGAGCTCCTCCGTTTTTCCCGAGTACTACAGAAAACCTGAGCGCTATTTTTCGTATTGCCGGATTTTGCGTATTGAAAAAAGCATTTTCCCAGCTTTGTACAACATGTGAAAAAAAATCAGCAGCTAACTGATTTGAATTTTCAGTGTGTGGTTCAGCAGTTTGGTGTGCGTAAATACCAATAGCGCTAGCGTTAATCCACAATTTTGGTGGACTAACGCAAGCCCTTACTGCATCGTTTAACAAATGCGTTGAAACAATACGTGAGTTTAAAATATCGGTTTTATTTTTACTGTTTTGACGACAGTTTATACTTCGTCCTGCAAGATTTATCAACACATCAGCCCCATTTACTGCCAAAATAAGGTTTTCGAGTTTCCAATTGTATGAATCCGAACTACGTGAAATTTGAACTACAGTATTTCCATTATTAGTAAAATTATCGGTCAGGTACTTTCCGATAAAACCAGATGCGCCTGCTATTATTATTCTCATAATTTTCAGAAATGAAATATATGGACAAAAATACAAATTCTGATTAAATAAAAAACTCCCTTGCAAAAAATGCAAAGGAGTTTTTTTATTAATAATTTAAATAATTTATGATTACTCATAAGCGCCCATCTTGAGCATATTCACTTCGCGTTCAGAAAGAAAACGGTATTTTCCTTTTGGCAGATTTTTCTTTGTAAGACCGGCAAAATAAACACGATCGAGGCGAACAACCTTGTATCCAAGTTTTTCGAAAATTCGTCGAACTACGCGATTCTGACCTGAGTGAATTTCAATGCCTATCTGTTTTAAATCATCATCCTTTACGAAACTTAACTCATCGGCAGCAATTTTTTCATCATCGAGCATAACACCTGACAAGATAGTTTCAAAATCGGCAACTTCGAGAGGTTTATCCAGAACAACGTGATAAATTTTCTTTTTATCATATTTCGGGTGAGTTAGCTGAGAAGCCAAATCGCCATCGTTAGTCAGCAGTAAAACCCCTGTGGTGTTACGGTCGAGACGTCCAACAGGATAAATACGTTCGCTGCAGGCATTTTTTACGATATCAAGTACGGTTTTACGTGCGTGTGTATCTTCGACGGTTGTAACACAATCTTTTGGTTTATTCAGAAGTATGTACACTTTTTTTTCAGAGCGAACCAATTGATTATGAAACATTATTCGATCGGAATGCATTACTTTAGTGCCGAGTTGATTTACAATTTCGCCATTAACTGAGATTACACCCGCTTGAATAAACTCGTCAGCTTCGCGTCTGGAACAAATACCTGCATTTGCAAGAAATTTATTCAAACGAACAGGTCTTGTTGTATCTACATAAGATTTTTTATATTCGATTTGCTTTTTCTGACTGTACTTGGCATTCGGATTGTATTGACCATCTCTCTTTTTAAAAGGTTTTCGGAATGTTACTCCATCTTTTTTATTATCGAAACGAGTTTCAACGAATTTTCCATCTTCTCCAGGTTTACGAAAATGAAGTCTTCCACTGCGATCGTCAAGTGGTTGATATTTTTTTTCACCATCCTGAGTTGTCTTAAACCTCGGACGCTTTGAAGTAGGCCGTTCCGGATCACGGTTAAAATTTTCGTCTCGATTAAACCTGTCGGGTTTATTAAAATTATACTCTAAACGGTTTTGAGAATTTCCGAATCCGGGTTTTCTGATGAATCTTTCAGTATTAAAATTTTGTACTGAAGAGGACTGAGTGGAGTCGGTTCTTTTTTTAAATGAGGGCTTTTGATCGACACTAATGTTTTGATCTGCTTGATTATCCGAATTAAATCTGCTTACTCTTCCCGAGCTTTTTAAGATTGATTTAACATCTCTTTTTTCAGGGTATTTACCATCTCGGCCGGTAACAGGACCTGATTTCCTGTACCTGTTTTCGTTATCTTTCATTACTTAAGTTTGATTTGAACTTTTTCAGTGTGCAAATTTCGGAAAATATTTTCAATTCTGATGTATATTGTGCAAAATAATTTGAGATTTTAGTGTTATTTAAAATGAAATTCAATAATCACATAAGTTTAACAACTGATTAAAAAAAATGTTTATTTTTGTTTAAAAAAATTATCCCAGAATATAACAAATAATTATATATATTTGACTTTAAGGAAAATAGAACGCATATTCCGTCCCGAACTTTTAGGATTGGGAACACGGATTTTAATCCCGCATTTTTTAAACATGATTTCAGATATTTTTTTTTACGCCAAACCGTTTTAAGCGGTTGAACGCTTTTCTCGGATACCGAACGACCGTTATTTGCCGTCTGATCGGATAATTCTTAATTTGGATTTTTTGCACTTTGCAACACTATCTTACGAGATTTAATCCGTTTAGAATCCGTATTTTTATTGTTATACATCAGCTTCCGCGAGCTATGGTTACCGCTAAATCTGCGTTTTACTTTTTTTCAAGTACTCATATAAATTATTTATTATTTACATGTTTCAAACGATTGCAAAACAACTAATACTAAAAAAGTGGTTTTGAATACTGTGAATAAATCTTTTAAATTACATTTGCATACTCAAAAAAAAAATCATAAGCAT
>CAYQWD010000258.1:0-4870 GCA_964420955.1 uncultured Paludibacter sp.
ATGGAATGCAGTCTTTTCAGCGAAGGTACGCCGGTTTGGTTAAATGACACTTCGAATATTTTCAACTCATTGTCGCAGCCCATTGCCAACCTTGTATAATCGTGGTTTACAGCCATGCCTCCCCGATGTGAGTTTCCAATTAAATCAGGCGTCAATCCCGAGTTAAAGTCAACCATTCCTGCTGTATTCACATGAATGAGCGAAGGAATCGTAGCTGCATCAGCATTTCGGTATTGCGAAATCCACCAACCGCCGCGTCCATCGGGAGCGATGCAAGAGTTGAAGTTTTGCTGTAAATTTCCGTTTGCAGCATCGTTGTAAACAACAATTGGAGCCGACTGGAAAGGAGTTGCCAGTGTTCCGATATCATATCGAAGTAAATTTCCGGCGCTCGTGGCGGTTTCGCTGGTGTAATCTTCATCGAAAGTAAATAATTTTCGTTCGGCTCCCGAACCAGTTACATGACAATGCGAAATGGATCCATGTACATTTACTCCATTGAACGAAGAAAGTCCGGAAGAAGCTTTTGTAAGTCCTGTGAAAATTGGCGTAAAAGGAGCAGCAGGGGCAGCAGGATTCATCATCCAAACGCCGGGTTTTGCATCACTCCAATCACAAACATACACATTACCATCTTCGCCTACCGACACGCGGAAAGGACTGCTGTTACTCGTTGTTCCCCATGCTACACCTCCAATGTAAGGTGTTGCACCTTGCCCTGTAACATCGGTAAGCGCAGCATCGAGTATATAAATACCATCCTGCGTACTGCGCGCCGGCAAAGTTCCTGCTGCCGCTTCCGATACATAAACACGACCAAAGTATGGACTGTCAAGATTATTGTCCACAGCAACTCCGTAGGGATAAAAATACTGCATCAATGAATTGGCATTGTCTGAAATTTTCAGAGGTCGATCGATGTTTTCGGTACTCGCTGTTACTCTCCAAGTATAGTATCCGGCAGGCAAATCGTCGAAAGTAGCTTCAATGTTATGCTTTCCCTTACCGAGCGCTCCGGCAGGAATTGTTTTCACTATATTGTTATCTTTTATAATATTGATATTAACATTCGAAGCATTTTCATTGAGTGTAAAAATGAGTTGATGTTTTCCGGATGAATTTTGCGTTTTTAGTTCTGATGCATAAATATTTGCTTTAGCTTGGGGAGCGAGATTGCGGTAACGACCAATTCCCTGATTTTGTGCCAGCACTATCAAGTCAATATCATAACCGTTCACTTTTGCACTCGCCATCATATAGGTAGCTTTCGGTTCGCCAAGTCCGGTATCTTTTATTTTTGCTGATATTTTCACGGCGTTCTGCAGCCCATTGGTAACATCGAACATCACTACTCCCACTTGCGTAGAATCGGCTTTGCAAACCGGCGATGCCATAAATAAGCGACTTGCATTTCGGAAAAAGTTACTGCCCGATGCCACATTTTCAAGATTATATCCCGATTTTTCAGCAAATGTTCCTTTCAAAACAAGCGGGTCGCGGTCGGGTCTACCCCAGTCGAACTGATATTCGCGTGGTTTCAATTTATCACTATCGATAATAATATGATCGACACCGGTGGCTGAAACAGTGAATTTGGATTTGGCTCCCCAAAGCGCTTCTGTATAATCTGTGGTACTCATCATATATTTGTAACCTACAGCTGAAATACCTTCTTCGTACTGCAGACCCACAATTCTTATTTGTTTGGAAGTGCCTGAAGTTACTGAAGTAGTATGAATCCTGCACTTCCAGCGAGGACCGCTTACTGCAAAGGTTTCTCCCATAATTCCATTCGACCAGTTGCCCTGACTCTGTGTTTGAAAAAGCAATTTCGGCGCAACTGAATCATTATCCCATGTATAAACTTTGAAAAAACGGTTTTTAAGTTCGGGTAAACTCACAGTATCCTTGTTACATGCAAGTAAATAACCATCGGATGTAAATGCAATATCACTAAGCCTAATCATGCCGCCTGTAATTCCGGTTAAATCCATTTCGCGTATTTTCTGGAAAGTTACTGCATTGGCAATAATAATTTTCGGAGTTTCAGTAAGCACATACAGTTTTTCATTCCGGAAAACGACTTTTCGAATTTGCGCTTCACTCATCCAGTCGGGTGTGGCTGTCGGAGTTTCGTTAAATTGATAATTATTCAGAGGAGCGATACCGGCTTCCTGTACGGGAACCGGATAATCGGGAGTTGTATCTTTGGGAATAACAATATTGTTGTTGACAAGAAACATTTTAGCGTAAGTAGTAACAGCTCCGGTTACAGTAACCGTAGTATCTTTAAGGGTGTGGTCTTTTGCTGTAATCCGAAGTTTATATGTTCCGGGATTCAGATTATGAAAAGCAAAAATACCATTGAAAAGTGAATCTACCCGATAGAAATTGAGAGAATCTCCGGCTGCGTTCATAAGTTTTACTCCTGCACCATTGAGGGGAAGCCATCTGTCATGTGTTCCGGCTTTGTAAATAAAGCGTGAATGATTGATAGTTTGATCCTTTCCTTTCACAAATCCCGCTATTACACCTTTGGAAGAATGTTGAGCGCCGAAATAATCGCAGTAGAAACGAAAAAAACTAATAGCTTCCAGTTTGCGGTAATCCTCATTAAGCAGCCGATGTGTTTCAGGATTATAATCGTGAAACGAACCTTCGCTAAGAAATCCGGGAACGGTTAATGGACGCAAAACCCCTAATCCGGAAGTATTTCCATAGAATGAAAAATCGCCCCGTATGTTTGTTGTGGTTGTGTAATGAGTCCAAACAGTAAGTTGATTCGATAGCAATCGGGGCCATGCCGCAGTTGACATTGGCAGGCTTTGTGCCACTTTTGGATCATTATCGTAACCATGGTATAGAAGCAGCAAATAATTGGTACCTGTATTTGTTCCTATCGCATTGGTATGTATTGAAAGAAAAGCATCCACATTATTGGCATTAGCTTCTTCTGCTATCTCTGAAAGCGGGCGGTCGTCTGCTTCGCGGTTTTGCGTTCTCGACATATACACAGTGGCATTGGCAGCCTGCAGCATATCGCGAAGCGCCAGACCCTTGCGCAGGTTGCTGTACGATTCCCAAAATCCCAATGTATCTCCCAATTCATATTTTATGGTTACAACATTGCGATCGTTTGCGCCGTTATAACCACCATGACCGGGATTGATGTAAATTTTTACACCGTTAAAATTGGTAGCATGTATCAAATTAAATATTAACAATAATATAATGGTGATAAAATAATTTTGTTTCATCGCTTGTTCCTCCTGTTATTTGATATTAATATTCATAATAAAAAGCTGTCCATCGTTATTGCTGTAAGCAATTTTTCTTCCATCAAATGAAGCTGCCGGATAAATTGCCTTGTCGCCAGCAAGTATCTGACGGTTTTTTCCGTCGATGCTTACAGCTATCAGTTCAGAGGAAATTAGCTCCTGTCCAAAATATTTATCGTCCATACCAATAATTATTCTATTGTTCAGCCATTTTGGAGCACTCAGTTTCCCGAGCGACTGTACATTTTTTCCATCAGCAGAACTTATAAATGTGCCTTTTCCGGCTACGGTATAAACCAGCATTTTTCCATCGGGCGAAAAAGATGGCCAGATATAACTTTCGGTTTCTCCGTTAGGACAAATTATCGAACGGATATTTCCGGCATAAACCACCATTTTCCGGTCTTCAATCTGTACAATTGGCTTGAGTTTTGCTACCGGCACCGATTTTCGATTCAGTTTTGTGGCTTTCACAAAAAATAGCTCGCTGTCAGAAAAGGCAGGTGTGAAAGTTTCACGTGTGGGTGCAATTAGCTCCTTACTTTTACGGTCGGAAAGGGTTATCATGCGAAGCGCCGTAAATTTTCGATTCTTCATCAATTGCACATCTCGGTGTGCCACTGATAAACCATCATCGCTTATCACAGGCCGGTAACCTGCGCCAGTAGCTTCGGTTAGCGTTGAAATTTTTCCATCGGCTAATGAAACTTGCTTCAGACCTTTAAAATTCATTTGGGTACAAAGCAGATAATCTGCCGATGGACTGAAAACGGGATGAAAAAAACCGCCTCCAGTTGTTGTTTCAACTGGTTTTACTGAAATTACTTCGATAATTTGTGTTTGTGCAAATGATCCACAAACAAAAAACATGAAAAAAAATAATGCAGTTGCGATTTTGTTTAACAAAATACGATTCGATTTGACATGCTGTTCGTACGAATAATACACTTCAACATACCGAAACAAATTGATTTTTCGGACAACAGGTAATGTAAGTAATGATTTTTCCATGATAAATAAAATATATTTTTAAATTTAAAATAATAATAGACAAACTTCAAACAAACCGAAAATGTAATTTTTCGGAATAAATATTGATTTAGGCGGGGTAAATGTAGTAATAATTTTTAAAAAAAAGATAGGTTGAAAATAATTATGTGATAAAAAAGCATACATTTACTTATTCTGATTTCATGTAACACTGTTTTTAAAATAAAGATTTTAGTCTCACTTTGCGATGTAACCGAATACAAAAAAGAAATATATAGAAAATAGGCACTTGCCGACAATTTCAAAAAAACAAAAAAGATCCAACTTCATCATTTTCCGTTTCTTTGAGTTATGATAGTAGTCAATGGGTCGTTATAAAATAACACAATGCGTATTAAATCAAGCCGTCATGTAATGACAATATTATTATTCAAAATGGATTCATTTTAATACTCAACGCGAAGAACGCAAAGTTTTCATTTTTAACAATATGTTAACAACCTGATTCTTAAATAAAGGGCGCGAAGAGGAAAACATAAAAGTTTTCCTTTGCGAATTCTATGTTTAAAACCAAATTATTTATGTTAAAAAATAAATCAAGC
>CAYQWD010000259.1:0-1879 GCA_964420955.1 uncultured Paludibacter sp.
TTATCAGGTAACTCATTTTATTGTTGATTGTAGATTGATTTTGTTTGAAACACAAAGATAGACAAATTAATTCAATAGAGCCAATTTATGTTATTTTTTTGATTTAATTTTTGCTGAAAATATAGCATAATGAAAGTAAAAAGCACCTGTTTTATTCAAACAGATGCCTTTGTGATTTGTGAGTCAGATTTGTAAATATCATTTCTTTCTATTTTTTTTCCGTTTATAATAGCAGAACGAATAAGGATATGCATGTTTTTCGTCAGCCGGAAAGTCTTCGCGTGAAACTTCTTCCCATGTTGCAGGATTGATTTTCGGGAAAGTTGCGTCTCCATCAAATTTACCATGTATCCATGTAATATACAAATCATCGGCAAATTGCATACTTTGTTTATAAACTACAGAACCTCCGATAACATAAATTTTATCAACATTTTCGCATAGTTCAAGGGCATCTTCTATCGAAATTGCTTCGAAATATCCTTTCGTAACACCTTCGGTAAGTGTTGAAGTGAGTACGAGGTTTTTACGGTTGGGTAGCGGTCCGTTGGGTAAGCTTGAAAAAGTTCTTTTTCCCATAAGTACCACATTGCCGGTGGTAAGTTCCTTAAAGCGTTTCAAATCGTTTGGCATGTGCCAGGGCAGACGGTTGTTTTTGCCGATTACGTAATTGTCGGATACGGCCGCAATAATTGATACTTTACACATATTTACGACTTATTTTGATTATGTTCATGGTTTGATTTTTTGAACAAATGAATCGCAAAATTACAAAAAAATGTATAACATGTGCGCTTTTTTGTGCTAAACAAGTTTAAAATATTGCACATAACTTGCCAAAGTGTGTAATTATACGGCTACATCCCCTTTTATATGCGGGTGTGGATTATAATCGGTAAGTTCAAAATCTTCAAATTTAAAATCAAAAATATTTCTAATTTCCTGATTAATCTTCATTACCGGCAGTTTGCGTGGTTCGCGGGTTAACTGTAATTTTACCTGCTCCAAATGATTTGTGTAAATATGTGCATCGCCGAGTGTATGTACGAAATCGCCGGCTTTTAAACCTGTAACCTGCGCCATCATCAAAAGTAATAACGCGTAGGAGGCGATATTGAAAGGAACACCCAGAAAAATATCGGCGCTGCGCTGATAAAGTTGCAGGCTTAAACGTCCATCGGCAACATAAAACTGAAAAAATGCATGACAGGGAGGCAGTTTCATATTTGGCAGGTCGGCAACATTCCATGCTGAAACTATAATGCGTCTTGAATCAGGTTTGGTTTTAATAGTTTCTACAGCTTCGGTTATCTGATCGACAAAACCGCTATCGTATTTTGGCCATGATCGCCACTGATAACCATAAATATGGCCGAGATCGCCGTTTTCGTCTGCCCATTCATTCCAGATACGAACTCCGTTCTCTTGCAGATATTTTACATTTGTATCGCCCTTCAGAAACCAAAGCAGCTCATGAATAATTGATTTCAGATGCAGTTTTTTTGTGGTTAAACACGGAAATCCATCTTCAAGATTAAAACGCATTTGATGACCAAATATGCTATATGTGCCTGTACCGGTGCGGTCAGGTTTAAATGTGCCTTCATCGAGCACACGCTGAAGCAAATCATGATATTGTTTCATTTTTAGTACAAAGAGAAAAGTACAAAGTGCATATAATAAAGAGTAATGTAGCGCGCAACACGCAACCCGAAACTGTCAAACCTTCAAACTTTCAGCTTTATTTATAATTCGTTCGGAGAACTCTGAATTCCGTACGTCTGTTTATCTGATTTGCAGCTTCCTGTTGATCTGGCAGAAGTTTCAGTATATATTGCTCAGTAAGAACATCGTTTTCTTTCAAATAAGGATAAGCGCG
>CAYQWD010000259.1:1889-4839 GCA_964420955.1 uncultured Paludibacter sp.
TGCATTAGCATCCACAGTGAAAGGTTTTTCTTCGCCATAGCCAACTGCAGTTAGTCGATTCGAAGCAATACCTTCAGCTATCAGATAATCAACCACTGATTTTGCGCGTCTTTCCGACAATAATTTATTACTTGCATTATCGCCTTTATAGTCAGTGTGAGCGCTTAGTTCTATGGTTATATTCGGGTTATCTTTCAATATTTTAATCAGGGCATTTAATCCGGTTACCGATTCCGGTGTCAGATTCCATTTCCCGAATTCGTAAAAAATATTGCTGAGTTGTATTGGTTTATAAATTGCAGTGAGTCTGAAATCTTTTGTAAATGCTTTACTGTCTTTAATTCCGGTTGTCGAAAGTTTCCCTTCACTGTTCAAATAACCTCTTGCCGAAGCCATCATTACACACTCCATGTTTTTTTCTAATTTTATGCGGTACGAGCCATCTTTGCGTGTAACAACCCTGGCATTTAAACCAGTATTGCTCACAAGACGAACTACAGCATCAGGAATGGGATTTTGTTGCTCGTCTACAACTTTTCCTTCAACTACGAACTCGCTTACCGGTAACTCAAAACTCCACAATGCATCAAAACCACGCGTTTCACCTCTGTTCGAGCTGAAGAAACCACGTTCGGTTTTGCTCTCGAATGCCATGCCAAAATCATCAGCATTAGAGTTAAGAGGAATACCAACATTACTGACTTTCCAGCTTCCATCCTTTTGTTTTTCTGCTTTAAAAATATCCAGACCGCCAAGTCCGGGATGTCCGTTTGAAGAGAAATAAAGTGTGTTCTGATCTTTTACGGCAGGAAACATTTCATCGCCGGGTGTATTTATTTGAGTACCCAGATTTTCGATATATTTACATTCATTACCGGCAAGTTTTCCTTTCCAGATATCTTTACCTCCATTTCCTTTGGGTGCATCGGAAACAAAATATATGGTTTCACCATCAGGCGCTATTGCCGGATGTGCAACCGAAATGGTGCTGTCGGCGAAGAATTTTATTTTTTTTGGTTCGCTCCATGCACCACCCGCACGGGTCGATGCAAAAATCTCTGTTCCGGCATCACTGTTTAATTGCTGATAGGCACGTGTTATGTACATGGTTTTTCCATCGGGCGAAAAACTGCAAACTCCGTCATCGGTATTTATTGTGTTTACTTCACTGCCAATAACCTCAGGTTTTTCCCATTTGCCGGCTGCATTTTTTCGAACATAGAAAATTTTATTTACGGGGCTTCCTGTAACCGAACTGTTCTTCTGAACAACTTTTTTGTTAAACTGACGGGTTGATGTGAAAAAAAGCATACTGTTGTCGGATCCTGCAAATGCCGGACTAAAAGTAGATGAACGTCTAAGATTAAAAATATCTGCTTTTACTACTTTGTATTCCGAAGGTTCAGCTTTCATTTTTTCAACGGCGCGGATGGCTTCTATACCATTTTTAGCTAACAAACTACTACTGTCTTTTTTAAGGTAAATGTTATAATTTTTTGCGGCTTCAGCATATTTTCCATTCCGGTGCAAAGTTTGTGCATAACGCAGAAATACAATGCTGTCAGAATAATTATTTTTTATCGAATTCAGATAAACTCTTTCAGCCTGAATGGAGTAATTGGTAAGCCGATGGCTTTCAGCTTGTCTGAATGCAACTTTCGCCCGAAGTTCACGATCTTTACCGGATATTCGTCCGTAAACACTACGGTAAATTTCACTCGCCGAATAATATTCGCCTAATTCAAATTGCTTGTCTGCTTTTTTAATACGGGCTTTTACACCGCAACTTTGCAAAAAAAACAAAGTTGTGATAAAAAGCAAAACATATAAAAGAAATCTTTTCATGTGAAAAAATGAAAATATGAAATTTTGATACTGATAATAGCTGGAAGTTGGAAAAAATAACTTCAAACCCCTCAAGCTATGTAGCCCCAACCCTTACGAAATTTTTACACTAACTCGTGAATCACCAGACCTGAGCGAAGTTTTGGTTCGAACCAAGTAGTTTTGGGCGGCATAATGTTTCCTGTATCGGCAATGTCAATCAACTGTTGCATCGAAACGGGATAAAGTGCCAGTGCCATGCGCATTTCGCCGCTGTCAACACGTTTTTTCAATTCTCCCAAACCACGAATTCCGCCTACAAAATCAATTCTTTTATCGCTGCGAAGATCCTTAATGCCAAGTATGTTATCCAAAATAAGGTTCGATGAAATTGTTACGTCAAGTACTCCTATGGGGTCATTGTCGTTATAGGTGCCAGGTTTTGCTGTAAGTGAATACCAGTTGCCCGACAAATACAACGAAAAATTATGTAATTTATTGGGTTTGTAAATTTCTGTTCCCTTTTTTTCAATTTCAAAATTTTCGGATAATTTGTTCAGAAATTCTTCATCTGTCAAATTGTTCAGGTTTTTTACCACACGGTTGTAATCGATGATATTCAGCTGATTATCTGGAAAACATACTGCCAAAAAATAGTTGTACTCTTCATTTCCGGTATGGTTTGGATTTAGTCTGCGTTTTTCATCGCCTACCAATGCAGCAGCCGCTGAACGATGATGTCCATCGGCTATGTAAAGCGAGGGAATCGTACTGAAAATTTCTGTAATTCGCGCAATTGTTTCTTCGTTATCAATAATCCAGAAATGATGCCCGAAACCATCGCCAGGTGCAATGAAATTGTATTCAGGCTCGTTTTTGATAACATTGGAAACTATAGCATCAAGTTCGTTGTTGTTAGGATAAGCAAAAAATACCGGCTCGATATTCGCATTGTTTATTCTCACATGTTTCATGCGGTCTTCTTCCTTGTCGCGGCGGGTAAGTTCATGTTTTTTTATCCTACCCTGCATGTAATCATCTACGCTGGCACAAACCACTAAACCATATTGCGTTTTTCCATTCATAGTTTGTGCATATACATAATACTGCTCTTTTTCGTCCTGTA
>CAYQWD010000260.1:0-4826 GCA_964420955.1 uncultured Paludibacter sp.
ATAAATTCCTTTCGATAAAGCTTCTTCATCAGTTCCGTTTGTCCACACATTGTTTCCTTTTTTGGCATATACAGTGGCAGTTCCAGTATCCTGGCAGAAAGGTAAAACGCCTTTGGCAGAAATTTCGGCATTGCGAAGCATGGTTACAGCTACATACTTATCGTTATCGCTTGCTTCGGGATCAGACAAAATAGCTGCCACCTGTTTCTGATGTTCAGGACGGAGCAAAAATGCACAATCGCGCATGGCAACGCGTGCCAACTCAGTTAAACCTTCAGGAGCAACTTTTAAAATTTCCTGTCCTTCAAATTCCGATACCGACACATAATCTTTTGTCAGTAAATAATACTCGGTTTTGTCTTTTCCCAAAGGGAAAACATCTTGATATTTGAATTCTTTTGCCATTGATATTTATAATTTTATGATTCAGCGCTTTATAGAGGATTGAATATGTGATATTCTTGTGATTATATATTGCGCAAATTTACGGAAATTTTGCTATAAAACTGAACTTATGCTCTGTTAATTGAATTATTGTTTTGTTATGCTTGAAACCGCTTGAAGCGGTTTCAAGCTTTTCTCGGATACCGAACGACCGCTATTTGCGGTCTGTCGGATAAATCATAATTTGGATATTTTGTACTTAACACAATACTATATTTGAACACCTACTTATCAATAAATACCTTTAAAAGCTGACAGTAACAAAAACGCATTAAAAAATTGCGTTTAAACTCATTGTGAGTTGATTTTGAATAAGAAAAAAAATCTAATACCTCACGGTATAACTCAAAGTTGGTAAAATTGGGAACATGCTGAATTCCCAAAGTCTTACACCCCAATCGGAACTTGTAGTACGGTACAAGTGCGGATTTCGCCTATTATAAACATTTATTATGCTGAAATCGAAATTTCCAACAGCTTTTCTGAAATGTACTTTATAACTTAACCCCACGTCCAATCGATGATATGATTTTTGTCTGAATTGATTCAAAGTTCCATACACAAGCACATGATTTCCTTCAATATCTTCGTAATAGGAACGTGGAATGTTGTAAGGCATTCCGGTTCCAAAAACCCATGTTGCTGCTAATGAAAGATTTATCAAGATTTGCTGCTGATAAAAACAACCCAAATCGAACAGCCTGTCGTACTTGTAGGGATATTCAACACCATCGTTCAAATCGTTAAACTGCCGTTTCGAGTTAGCTATCGAAAAACCTATCCAGCCGGTTGAGTTTCCCTGCTCTTTTCTCAAAAGAACTTCAACTCCTTTTGCAATTCCTTTCCCATAGGTAGCGAGTATTTTTTTCCAATCTGAATAATCAATTGTATATGTTACACCCTCTTTAAGATCGGTGAGACTTTTCATTTCTTTGTAGTAAGCCTCAATCGTAAATCGGTATTCCGAGTAATCGGGCGCAAACTCAATTGCAAAAGCAGCTTGATTACTTGTTGACGGAGGTGCAATACGCATTGCAGGTATTCTGTAATCGGCAGGTACGCCCGCGCTTGTGTTTGAAAGCAGGTGAAATGGCTGCCAAATTCGTGAATATGAAATTTTCGCTACTAATTCTTTCCTTATTTTTCGGGAAAGAATAAAGCGTGGCTGAAAATTATTGAAAACGGCGCTGTCTGTCTGTAAAAAATTCTCTCTTATGCCAGCATACAAACCGAAACCAAGATTATTATCAATGGTAATATCTCCGTAAATCGCGTGATCCAATGTATTCGACTCAGGATAACCGAGATTGAGATTTAAGGGTTTTAAGTTATCACCCGACTGATTTATTTCAGTATGCCCGGGTTGAAAAGTGTGATAAACGAAGTTGTAACCGGCTTGCGATATGATATTATTGTTAAAAATAATACTGCTTTTGAAATTTATAAAATTATCGGTAATGGTAGTTTTGAAATTGCTTTTGAAAGTGTCGGTAACTTTCTTGTCAAATCCATAAAAATCAATATCATTTTTTTCTCCATAATGATATTTTGTATGTCCTGCTACCAGATTAATATGAAATACAGGGGAGAAAACATGATTGAAACGGAGTGATGCAGCCCTGTTTCCCCACGAAGTGTTCAAATCAGTTTTGATTTGATTTTTAGTATCTGCTATGTCGTAACTCATCACATCATCGCCGGTGTAAAAACTGAAGAATAACCGGCTTTGCGGTGAAATAATGTAATTCAGTTTCAGGTTTGCATCGTACATGCTGAAATCAACATTCATTTGGTACAGCGATTTAAAAATCGGTAAAGTGTTAATTCTGAACGATGCCAAATACGATGCTTTATTTTTTACGATAGGGCCTTCTGCGAATATTTTTGAAGTTAACATTCCAAAAGTAATACTTTGATGATGTTCATTCATGTTACCATCGATGGTTCGCACATCCACAACCGAAGATAATCGACCCCCAAATTCAGCCGGAAATGCGCCGAGATAAAGATTTGAGCTTTTAATTATGTCGGCATTAAAGGTTGAAGTTATGTTTCCCAAATGATTTACATGATAAAGTGGCATATCGTCGAGCAAAAAAAGATTTTGATCGGCGCTGCCACCTCTAACATATAAATTCGAATTACCATCGCCGGTATTGCGAACTCCGGGCGTGAGTTGCAGGTATTTCAATAAATCTTTTTCGCCAGCCAACGCGGGCATTGTTTCCAACTCTGTTTTATTAATCGAAAAAACCGATGTCACAGGATCGGTTGCCCTGCGAATGTTTGCTTTTACTTCTACTTCGGATAAACCGAACTCCGAAGGTGTAAGATACAGATTGATAAATGTTTTATTGCAATCAGGTTTTAAAGAAAGTGTTTCAAAACCCAGATAAGACACTTCAAGCGTTGTGCTGTCGCAGTTTTCGAGAATCCAAAGTGTAAATCGTCCCTGCGAATTTGTCGTAGCACCTGCTCCGCTGGTTTTCTCGTAAACTGTCGCACCAATAAGGAATTCACCTGATTTTTTATCGTAAACCGAGCCGAATATTGCTTTTTTACCCTGAACTGAGAAAGTGAAAATATTTATAACTATAGATAAGATTAATAATAAAATACGCATAAATTTAGTCTTTGTCCACATTGGGTCTTCCTGCAACCCAAATTGTTGTGTCAGTTTTACAAAATGAGCCTATTATTCCCAAACCACCTTTTATATTACTGAAAACTTTTACCGGTTCGGGCATTCCGTACAGCAAATCGCCCAGTGCTGCATATTCTTGTGTGTAAAGTGTAGTTTTGTATTTAAAGTATGAACGCGATACAGTTCTTAACTGTATTTTTATGTTATGATTGAATGTGGATATTATAGGCACTCCATTTGTAACAAAAGGTGCATCGTATACGAAATTTATATTTACAATATCCTTTATTGAATCTATTCTGAAAAGTAGCGAAAGAGGATTCTCTGCTTCAAGCATAAAAACATCAGGATAATAGTCTTCGCGGGTTATTAGATAATCATTAGATTTAATATCAGATTGATGAAATGGCTGATGATCAATAGTATGTAAATATTGTTTATATAAAACTAACTCGTAATAAATAACTTTGGGACTTTGTACAGGTATAAAACTAAAACTACATGAGAGTGAATATTCACTTTTGATTGGATTGTTTTTCAATTCAATAATTTTTACTTCCTGACTTGGCACTGTATCTGTAACTTCAACAATGGCAGTAGGGTTTTTCGTTTCCACTCTTATTTTATATATACCTCCCTGCTTCGGTTTTAAGTCATTCGAAATTAGATATAACTTTTCTTTATTAGCGTAAGTTGAAAGATTGTAAATCTGGTTATTGTTAACATCGGTAATTGTTGCCGAAATTATATTCGGATTAGGTTTAATAGTTTTTGAAAATGCAATCTGATTTGAGCCTACAAGTACTTTTACCGAAGAATCCGGATTGAGAAATGAACTGATAACTACTTCGGGAACAAAATCTTCTGATAAATCAACTTCAACGGGATACATGTTGGAGTCGCAGGAAGTGAACAAAACAATCAGAATAAAAAGAGGGAAACCGGATAAATTTTTCGATTGATTTTTCATATTAATCACTTTATAAAGGTTTAAATATGAACGAGAAAATTTGGAAATTATTTTAAGATAGTTTCAAAAATATAACCAATCAAATTTCTTCTTTTCTTTTTTTTCGGTTGCGACTTTTGGTTTGTTGCTGTAATCGAAATAGACTTTATATGCTATGCTCGGAATTATTGTAAACAATCCTATTTTGTAAAGTTGTAAAGGTTTTGAAAACGATACGCCATTTTTAGTAATGTTATCGTTATCATAATAATAATCGAATGGATTGATATGATTATAAACATTATAGATGGAATAAGTCCACACTGCTTTGTGTCCTCTTTTGGTTGTGATGGTATGGTTAAAACCGATATCCAAACGGTGATACGCTTGCATACGGTCTGAATTTTTAGGACCATAAATAATTTCCATTACTGTTTTGCCCGTTTCGGGGTTCAAAGTGTAGTATTTTCCAAGTGCAGGTGTAAATGGCATTCCACTTTGCAAAATCCAAATAGCGCTCATGTTCCAGTTGTTTTTTAATTCACGGTTAACGTTAATTGTGAAACTGTTTGGACGATTGAAATCGTATTCGTAACTTTTACCGCCATTGATATTTGCAAAATTACGGTTGGCATACGACCAACCATACGCCATCGAACCTGTCCATTTTCCGGTATTTTTACGCAACATAAACTCTGCGCCATAAGCCGTACCGATTCCGTCGGTTTCAATTTTATTTTCAATGCCGGTAATTCCAATCATATTTTCGTATCCTTCTTTTAGCGTAAC
>CAYQWD010000261.1:0-4815 GCA_964420955.1 uncultured Paludibacter sp.
ATAATGGCACTTATAAACGATAATTTTATTAAAATTCCACCAACTTATCTTTTTTCAGAAATTGCACGGCGCGTATCAGCACACAAACAAGCTCAACCTGAGGCTGATATAATTCGTATGGGAATTGGCGATGTAAGTCTTCCTTTGCCCGATGTTTCAGTTGATGCAATGATTAAAGCAGCCGAAGAACAAAGACATGCAGAAACTTTCAGAGGGTACGGTCCGGAACAAGGTTATGCATTCCTGCGTGATGCTATCGTGTTAAACGATTATGTTTCGCATGGTATTGATATTGCAGAAGATGAAATATTTGTAAGCGATGGTGCAAAAAGCGATACAGGAAACATTGGCGATATTTTCAGTGTGAATAATCTTGTGGCAATTACTGATCCAAGTTATCCGGTGTATGTTGATACTAATGCAATGGCAGGTAGAGCAGGAGAGCCCAATGAAAGAAACGAATGGAGTAATTTGGTTTATTTACCTTGTAACGAAACAAATAATTTTATACCGCAATTGCCCGAAGCAAAAGTCGATTTGATTTACCTGTGTTATCCAAACAATCCGACCGGAACTACACTGACAAAAGAGCAACTGGCAGTTTGGGTGAATTATGCTCGGTACAATGGATCTGTAATATTGTTCGATGCTGCCTACGAAGCATTTATTACCGAAGATAATGTACCGCACAGCATTTACGAAATTGAAGGTGCAAAAGAAGTAGCTATTGAATTCCGCAGTTTTTCGAAAACAGCTGGATTTACCGGAACGCGTTGTGGTTATACTGTAGTGCCAAAAGCATTGATGGCTACAGCTGCTAATGGCGAAAAAGTAATGCTTAATAAATTGTGGAATCGTCGGCATACTACCAAATTCAACGGCACCTCGTATGTAGTGCAGCGTGCTGCCGAAGCTACTTATACTGTCGAGGGTAAGAAGCAGGTCAGAGCGCTGATCGATTATTATATGGAAAATGCACGTATTATCCGCGAAAGTCTGATAAAAGGTGGTTTTGAGGTTTATGGCGGTGTAAATGCACCTTATATCTGGGCAAAAGCTCCCGAAAAAATGAGCAGTTGGGAGTATTTCGATTATTTGCTAACTCAAAAACATATTGTTTCCACACCCGGTGCAGGTTTTGGTGTAAGTGGTGAAGGATTTGTTCGTTTTTCTGCATTTGGCAGTCACGAAAATACAATCAGAGCAATGAAGCGACTCGAAAAATAAAAAAATAAGATTTCATTCTGGAAGGGCGTAGGGTTTAATATCGTACGCCCTTTTTCGTACACTTAAGTCGAAGCAACTGCATTTTGACGAATTTTTTAAGTGAAAATTAATTTTTACAAGCAAAAAATATGTCAAATAATTCTATATAAAATTATAATATGATAGTAAAAAATGTTTTTAAGTTGCAATATGATATATATATATTAAATATATTAACAAATTGATATATTGATATATTATTTATTTACTAAATGATATAATGTTGTGTGTGTATGTTTCATTATGATTAATTTTGCATTGTATATAAATCATAAAGATATTAATACAATTAATTATATAGCATAATGTCAATTTTGGCTATTGTTATAAAGTTAGAATAATCAATTTAATCACTAATCAATTAAAATTTTTAAGGTATGAAAAAGGTGAAATTTTTTGCAGTAGTATTAACGCTTTCAGGTGCGGTAGCAGTTAAAGCACAGTTTTCAACAGGAGTCGATTTAGTTAGTAATTATGTATGGCGTGGTGTTCAACAGGATTTAACTTATGGTAATGGCACTCCAAACATTCAGCCAACACTGACATATACCATAGGTAATTTTACCATTGGTACTTGGGGGTCTTTTGGAATTCTCGGAACTGTAAAAGAAGTTGATCTATTTGCAATCTATGCAATTTCAGATTTGTTTTCGGTAACAGTTACCGATTATAACTGGAATTTTACGAAAAATTATTTCTCTTACAGTAAAGGTACTGATCACGTTTTCGAAGGTTCATTGAATTATGCCGGCATCGCAGCTTTTCCATTAGGCTTTTCCCTAAATACCATGTTTTACGGCGCCGACCTTAAGGAAGATGGATCGCAGGCATATTCCACGTATTTCGAGTTGGGTTATCCTGTTACAGAATCTGCAAGTTTGTTTATGGGCGGAACGCTGAATGCAAGTCCTGCTTATGGAACCGATGGTTTTAGTATAACCAATGTGGGTTTGAAACTAAAAAAATCAATAGAATTATCTGAGAAATTTAGTTTGCCGCTTTTTGGAGTGTTTGGAGTGAATCCTGTAGCAAAAGATGCTTTTTTAGTGTTTGGTATATCATTATAATTCTGAATAAATTTTTATATAAAACAAAAAAAACAAGCAATTATTCAAAATGATATTGCTTGTTTTCAAAAATTATTATCAAAATGAAAAAAATTGAAGCAATCATTCGAAAGTCACAATTCGAAGAAGTAACAGAAGCATTGCACAAGGCAGGAATTGATTTTTTTACCTACTGGGATGTTACCGGCGTAGGTAATGAGAAAAAAGGAAATATGATTTTTCGTGCCACAGTGTATGAAACCAGACTGATCGAGCGGCTTTACATATCGTTTGTTTGTCGCGATAAGTTTGTTGATGCAGCCACCGAAGCTATAGTAAAGGCAGCACGAACCGGTGAACTTGGAGATGGAAAGATATTTATTTCTACAATTGACGAGTCTGTGCGAATACGTACCGGTGAAAAAGGTCCGGAATCATTATATATTAAAGAATAACAAATATCAACGAACGAAAAATATAAAAATTATGGATATAACTACATTATCAACAGGTTTGAACACTTTTTGGGTGTTGATAGCAGCCGCATTGGTGTTTTTTATGCAAGCTGGATTTGCGCTTGTCGAGGCAGGTTTCACACGATCAAAAAATACTTCGAATATACTATTCAAAAATGTTATGGATTTCAGTATTGGCACATTGGGGTTTTGGCTTATAGGTTATGGTATTATGTTTGGTGCAGGAAGCGGTTTTTTTGGTAAATTCGAATTTTTCTCTACTACTGATCATGGTTCTGTACTTGGAATCCCCAATATGGCTTTTTTCTTTTTTCAACTTGTGTTTGCGGCTACAGCTGCTACTATAGTATCTGGTGCAATGGCTGAACGAACGAAATTTGTTTCCTATCTTATTTACAGTGCATTTATTACACTTATAATTTATCCAATTTCAGGTCATTGGATTTGGGGAGGAGGTTGGTTGTCTGCCCTCGAAATTCCGTTTCATGATTTTGCAGGCTCAACTGTAGTTCACTCTCTCGGAGGTTGGTTAGCATTAGCCGGAGCAATTGTGCTTGGTCCGCGACTGGGTAAATATAAAAACGGAAAGGTGTATGCAATTCCAGGTCACAGTATTACCCTTGCAGCATTAGGTGTGTTTATTCTCTGGCTCGGTTGGTTTGGATTCAATCCAGGTTCTACTCTTGGTTTCGGGGATGCAAATTTAGTGGCTCATATTTTTGTAACTACAAATGGCGCTGCTGCTGCCGGTGCTGTGGCAACACTTGTTACAACATGGATTAGGTATGGAAAGCCCAGTTTAAGTATGTCATTGAATGGTGTTCTTGCCGGACTTGTTTCTATTACTGCAGGTTGTGATGTGGTGTCGCCCGGTGGTGCAATTATTATTGGCATTTTAGCAGGAGTTTTGGTTGTTTTTGCAGTTGAACTTTTTGATAAAGTGCTCAAAATTGACGATCCTGTTGGCGCTATTTCAGTTCATGGAATTTGTGGAGCTTTCGGGACGCTTGCCGTAGGATTATTTGCAACCGAGGGTGGCTTATTTTATGGTGGAGGTCTTGGTATGCTGGGTTCACAAGCTATTGGCGTGCTTGCAGTGGCAGGATGGGGAATAGGGTTGGGAATTTTATTGTTTACTGCCATAAAATATACTGTGGGTTTGAGAGTGTCTGCTAAAGAAGAAGAAAATGGGCTTGACTATTACGAACATGGCGAGAAAGCTTACAATTGAATTGGCTGGTGCTGTATTATGTTTTTTTAAAGTTAATGGTGTTTGTTTAGTGATAATCGATTTTAAATGAAAAATTTATTTCTGTTTGTTTTAGTTTTTATTTGGCATTTGTTTTTGTATCAAAATATGTTATAATGTAAATATAAATGAATATTATGTTTACAATATGATTATATAATGATAATAATGCAGAAAAAAGTAATAAAATAATTTATAAATGCGACAAAATGTTTTGCAATTAAAATATTAATTGTATTTTTGCACAGTAATTCTAAAATATCATGTTAAAATAGAAATTAAAAAATCTTATATCAAATCAATTTGATATTAAATAAAATAATAATGATACAAAATGTCAACATTATATCAGTATAATAAATGAAAAAAGTTGAAGCAATTATTCGCAAATCAAAATTTGAAGATGTAAAACAGGCATTGCTCGATGTAGATATAGATTGGTTTTCTTATTGGGATATTACCGGTCTGGGAAAAACTACTGAAGAGCAGATTGTGCGTGGTCAGGTTTTTAAGTCAGGATATATTCAGCGAAGAATGATTTCTATCGTGTTACGCGATGTGAATCTGGAAAAAACAGTAAATGCAATACTGAATTCAGCATGGACAGGTGAAAATGGTGATGGAAAAATTTTCGTATATGACATTGAAGAAACATACAGAATCAGAACTCGCGAATCAGGGCCAGGCGCACTTTATAATAAAGAGACTTTTTAATAGCAAAAAGAGTAAACAGAAAAATGAAAAAACTTTTGACAATAATAATTTTAACACTTATGAT
>CAYQWD010000262.1:0-4805 GCA_964420955.1 uncultured Paludibacter sp.
TCCTGAGCCTTTAGCGCTGAAATTGCTTACAATATCCTTAATATAAGGCTGAATAAATGAAATGTCGAGCATTTTTGCATCGATATTTAAATCGAGAGAGTCATTTTTTGGTACATATACACCGTTTGCCTTAGCAGCATGGCTTCCGTTTTTATGCGTAAAAATGCCATTGAGCAGAATTTCCTGCTTTTCGCTGATCCAATTTGCTGAAATATTGGCATCGGCAATTAGTACATCGTTTATTTTGAAATTATGAACATTAAGTTTTGCATCAAAATAAGCTTTTTTCATCAAACTGTAAAGATTCGCTTTTCCGGTAATATTACCTCCGAATGTAAGGGTATTCATCTGAAGCAATCCGGTTAAAAAACCAAGATCAAGGTCGTTCATGGTTACAGTTAAACTGTCGGTTGGTTTGGTAGATGCAACTCCATTGATATAAATATACTGGCTGCTGTTTTCAAATCTGAAATTGTGAATTCTAATAGTACTGTCAGGATTGAAATCGATATTGCTTGAGCGAATATCCCATGTAGTGTCGTTGATAATGACTTGTGCAGGGCGTATATGCATGCGAGCGTACGTTTTTCCATCATCTCTTGAAAATTTTGTACATGTTTTTATTTCGCCGGCATTGGTTATTTGTTGTGAATTTTGCCAACCAAGTTGCGCAGTTAAAGAGTCGTTTGCTGCTTTTCCGGTCATAAAGAGTTGAACAAGCCCGGTTTTGTCCATAATTTGAGCTCGCGAAGTTAGTTTCAGGCTGCGTGGTTCTCTTTCAATTCTGAATCTTAAATTTTCAAGTTGTTGTTTGCCGGATATTAATCCTGGAATGCTGGCTTCGAGTTCTATCTGATTAAATCTTTCGTCAATTCTTCCACGTATTATTGATTTTCCTACAATTTTATAAGGAATTTTAAGAATTTCGGATATTTCGTTGGTATTTGCAATATCGAGTTCTATTTTGATAAAATTGTTGTTATCGCTTGAAGTTTCGCTGTTTTTCCACGCTGTGAGCGAAGGTAAATAATGTTGAATAATATTATTTACTGTTGCAGGTAAAGCACTGTATCGGAAGTTACCCGATACAGATCCGTTCAGATAATCAGAATTGATAGTGAAATTTGTGTTAGATGGTCCGGTTGTCGAAGTAAAAAGAATTTCCCTTACATTCAGAGTTTTATCGTTATTTGTAAGAGTTATGCTGTCAAACAGTATCGTTCCGTTCATATTGTCAGGATTTTTTCCTATCATATTTGTATGTCCGTTAAACGAAATAGTAGCGCCTTCGTAATTTTTAATTATGTTCAGTGCATAAAGGTTGGCATCTTTTACTTTCAAACTGAAGTCGAATTCTGGTAACTTGCCGGTCAGATCGATAATACCATTAAAATTAGCACGAATATTTGTATCCTCAACTTTTATGTTTCCGTTAAATCCCGACCCGTCGTAGCTTCCATCGAACTTAACATCGCGGTAGGCATATTTGTTAAATTCAAATATAGGCACAAGCGCTTTCACAGTGCCTCTGAAAGGTGCATTTTCGGGCTTGGTGCCTTTTGTGTTCAGATTGAATGTTGTTCTGCCAAATGTTTTGTCATTCAGTAGTTTGCCAAGAGCAAACTCTCGAGTGCTGATATTTCCATTATAATCGAGATTTTTCATCGATTTATCGAACTTCAATAAAATATCTGTCGAAATTGTACCCAAATTTGTTGTGAATCCTCCATAAGCAACCAGATTGCTGAAAAATCCAGTAATATTACCTTTATAGCTAATAACGCCCAGTTGATTAAGCTCTTCGGGTAAAATAAAAGGTTTGCGGGTAAGGTCAGAAATGAAATCCTGTACCTCATTTTTTTTAACTTTTAAATCTTTAATCACAGCGTAAACAAAAGCATCATCTATGTTATTCAAACCATTTAAATCAATATCTGTTTGAATCAAAAATGTTTTTCCGTGTTTTATTTCAAGATCTTTTACTTTAAAACTCAAAAAATTTCCGGAAAAATCTCCAGAAATTGCAGTAATACCATCGATGTTTTTCAATTCGGGGAGTACTGTCAAAAAATCAGGGAAATATATTTTTGATAATTTGAGCGGAGCTTTCCATTTCAGTTTCGTGTTGGTTGTGTCCGTTCCGAAAATAGTATCCTTAGAAAGTTCAACATTGGAAAAAAACAATTCAGATGCAGGCAAATTAATTTTTATTTCAGGTAAATTAAATTGTTTTCCGTTTCCGTTTATCGATGCTGAAATATTTTTTACTTGAAAACCGGAAATTTCGCTGAAGTTCAATTTGCTAATTTCCGCATTTATTGTGTCCGAAGTTAATAAATTCAAATTAATTTTGGTGTTTATATCCCGAATTTTGATACGTGCAGTATTTAGCATATTTGGCGGAATTTCGGGGTCAAACCGCAAATCGGTGTAATCTAATTCAGAATTTTTTATGTTGATGTTTTTAATTTCCAAAAGCGAAGTTTTTGTTTCTTTTTTCGGAGGTTTGTTTAATGCATCTACGATAAACTGAAAATTCGGCACTCCTTTGTAGTCAATTATAACAAAACACTTCAGTTTTTGAATATCCACAGCAGTAAAAATATATTTACCTTTTAAAAATTCACGCAGTTTGAAGTTAAGTTTTGCTTTTTCGATAAAAGCTAAGGTATCGGTCTTGCCGTCTTTAAGTAAGATATCATTAATTTCGATGGTGTTCAATAATTGATATTTTACATGACCGACAGTAATTTCAGCATTCAGATTTTTTGATAATTCTTTTACAACTATTTGGGCAACAAAGTTCTGGATTTTATCTGATTGCAATAAAATCGGTATTCCGGCAAGTAATAAAAAAATGCCGGACAGCAAAAAACTTAGAATTATAACTGTTTTTTTTCTATTTTTGAACATGATTTACAAAAGTAAGTAATAATTTGTTATTTGTATAATAAATAACATCTAAGAAATACAATGAAACAACAAAAAATGTGCTCGAATATTTTACAAGCGGAATAATTTATTTTTGTTTCAGGTAAGAAATCAGTTAAATTTTTCTATACTCAAATAAATGAGCGATATATACATATTAGGTATCGAATCATCGTGCGATGATACATCGGCAGCTGTTTTGAAAAATATCACAGCCAATCAATCAATACATACTCAGTATGGTGGTGTAGTGCCCGAACTTGCTTCGCGGGCACATCAGCAAAATATAATTCCGGTGGTCGATGCTGCGCTGAAAAAAGCCGGAATAACCAAATCGCAACTCAATGCAGTAGCATTTACGAGAGGTCCCGGTTTGCTTGGTTCATTGCTTGTGGGTGCTTCATTTGCAAAAGGATTTTCACAGGCATTGAATATTCCACTTGTTGAGGTAAATCATTTACAGGCACATGTATTGGCGCATTTTATAAGCAGGAGTGAGGTTGATGAGCAATTCCCAAAATTTCCATTCCTTTGTTTGCTTGTTTCTGGAGGTAATTCTCAAATTGTGCTTGTGAACTCAGTGAGTGATATGAAGGTTTTAGGACAAACCATTGATGATGCTGCAGGCGAAGCTTTTGATAAATGTGCAAAAATAATTGGGCTGCCATATCCTGGAGGACCTCATGTAGATAAATTTGCAAAAGCAGGAAACCCTTCCGCTTTCAAGTTTAATAAACCACAGCTTCCGGGCTACGATTACAGTTTCAGTGGATTGAAAACATCGTTTCTTTACTTTTTGAGAGATAAATTGAAAGAAAATCCGAATTTTATCGATGAAAATATTTCCGATTTGTGTGCATCGCTTCAATTAACTATTGTGGATATACTAATGAATAAACTGGAGAGGGCTTCTTTAGATTTAAATATAAAACATGTAGCGTTGGCTGGTGGGGTATCTGCTAACTCGTGGTTAAGGCAAGCTTTTTTCAGTTTTGGTAAAAAATATAACCGAAACATTTATATACCTTCGTTTGAATTTACAACTGATAATGCTGCAATGATTGCCATTACAGGATATTTTAAATATCTTGAAAAAGATTTTTGTTCACTTGATCTTGTGCCTTATACACGTGTTACAAATAATTTCAGTTTTCAGAAATAAACATTTGATGAAATTAAAAATAAAAGAATTAAGTAAAAAACCATGGAGTGGTGCAGTTTACTTTATGGTTATTCTGCTCATTTTGCATTTTTTTTGGAAATTTACCGTGCTTGGCGATGAATCTGATCTTGCTGTCAGTTTCTTTGGAATTGATATAACAGCACCTTTCAATGTTATGTCCGGGCACATAGCAGCCGTAGTGCATTGGTTTCTGAATTTAATCGGGTATCAACTGAATTATCAACCCTGTAATATACTCAGATTTGAAAATGGTAATGCAGTACGTATAGTTTGGGCGTGTTCAGGAATAAAACAAGCCTATATTTTTTTCAGTTTGATAGCCCTTTACCATGGACCTGTTGGCAGAAAATTATGGTATATTCCCTTAGGTATTTTCGTAGTTTATCTTTTTAATTTAATTCGAATTACAGCTATTACTGCCATTGTACACAGCCATCCACAGTGGTTCGATTTGGTACATGAGCATCTTTTTAAATATCTTTTTTATGCCCTGATTTTCGGCATGTGGGTTTTGTGGGATGAGAAATTATCAAAAACCAAGCAGGCTTAGGATAAATAATTTTTTGCTTGTATGTTAAAACTGGCAATAAAAAATCATCATAATAAAAGCTGCATATTTTTTATCACTACTAACCTACTAAACATCTGAGATTCTTCGCTACGCTCTGAATGACAATGCTTTGTATTGATT
>CAYQWD010000263.1:0-464 GCA_964420955.1 uncultured Paludibacter sp.
AACGCTTTTCACCGATACCGAACGACCGCTGTTTGCGGTCTGTCGGGTAAATCTTTGCTTCAAACCACTTAAAACCGTTGATCGCTTTTCACGGATACCGAACGACCGCTGTTTGCGGTCTGTCGGGTAAATCTTAAAAAAGGACGCGAAGCGGAAAACTTAAAAGTTTTCCTTTGGGTCTTTGCATCTTCGCATCTTTGCGTTCTCAATAATATTTTTTCTAACGAACTATTGGTTTTACAAATGTAGCAATAAATATGAAATGAGTTATTTGTCTGAGCGAATAGTGTAAACTCTTAGTGTAATTTAATGCATTCGCAATAACTGAATGAATTTTTATTGAATTTACTTTCATTTTTTTTGATTATTGTTGCAAATATTTATCAATTGAAATATTACAAATGCAAGTCAATCTTCAATATATCATTTTTCAACAATAAAAAATGGAATTATATAAATGTTTT